>JBKQPD010000274.1:0-12928 GCA_052145175.1 Binataceae bacterium (SeqCode)
CGCCGCGAAGTGGAAGCGCGATCCCGTTGCGTTTATCACCGAGGTATTAAGAAATCCGGAGGATGGTAACCGTTCGAGTTGTATTCAGCGGAAGTCGAGTTTGTCCGGCGCGGCTTTACACTGACCCCCGAAGGACATTTGCCGTTTTCGGAACTTTGCTTTTCGGCACCGAAGAAATCAGGCAAGACGGGGCTGGCCGCGATGTGCGCAATCTACGCGGCGGTGGTCATCGGCGGTCCCTTCGCTGAAGTTTATTGTCTATCGAACGATTTCGAGCAATCGCAAGGTCGCGTGTTTCAGGCAGCAGCGCGAATCATCGCGGCTAGTCCGCTTTTACGAGATAGCGCCAAGATCACAGCCGACAAGATTTTGTTTTCTTCCACGGGATCGTTTATTCAGGCGTGCGCCTCCGATCATGCCGGTTTCGCGGGCGCTAACCCTACCCTTTGCATTTTCGACGAACTTTGGGGGTATGTGTCCGAATCGTCGCATCGACTATGGGATGAGGCAGTCCCGTCGCCTACGCGCAAAGTATCCGGGCGGCTAACCGTGACATATGCGGGATTCGAGGGCGAATCCGAACTACTCGAATCGCTGTATAAGCGCGGGATCGCGGGCAACGAAATAGCGCCCGATCTTTATGAATCGACAGGGATGCTCTGTTATTGGACGAACCGTCTGGTGGCACCGTGGCAATCGGATGCGTGGCGCGAGCAGATGCGCCTGACATCGCGCCCGAATGCTTACCTGCGGCACGTTGAAAACCGATGGGTTACGAGCGAGAGCGAGTTCGTTCCGCTCGAATGGTGGGATTCTTGCGTCGATCCTGCGGCGCATCCAGTTCTGAGCGACCAACGGATGCCTGTCTGGATAGGCGTTGACGCTTCGGTGAAGCGGGATTCAACCGCCATCGTGGTCTGCGCTTGGGACAGCGCCGCAAAGAAGGTCAGGCTCGTCGGGCACCGTATCTTCCAGCCTACGCCGGCCGATCCGCTGGACTTCGAGGCTACCGTTGAAACGACACTTTTGGACCTTCGGACCAAATTTCACGTTCGCGAGATTCGGTACGATCCGTACCAGCTTGTTTCGGTTGCTCAGCGCTTACGCGGCGCGGGGTTGCCTATGGTAGAATTTGCGCAATCGGTCCCGAACCTGACTGAATCCAGCACGAACCTTTACGAAATGATCAAGGGCTCAAACCTGATTGCATACGCTGACGCAGACATCAGGCTCGCTATCAGCCGATGCGTCGCCTTGGAGACTTCGCGCGGTTGGCGCATCGCGAAGGAGAAGGTCTCTCATAAGATCGACGTTGTGGTTGCGTTAGCGATGGCGGCGCTAGGTGCAGTGCGTGGCGGTCAACCGACTTGCACGTCGCCAGATTCGACTATGGACTTGATCAAGGCGTCGTGGTTTGGGATTGCACCCGCATCGAGCCCCAAACCGGGAACCGCGTTCGCCGAAAGGCAACTTGAACTGATCCGTAAGAATCGGATTTGCCAGCGCTGCAAAACCCCGGTGCTTGATAAGAGTTACGTTTCCGACGGGTTAAGTTTCTGGCACGTTGCCGGGCGTTGCGCCGATCACATAGCAGACCATCCACAGCCAAAACCCGAGCCGTCTAATAATAGACAACAGGAATCACCAACACGGAAAGCGGATCGGCTAGTTGGCGAGGAACTCCAACGCGCGACGGAGATCGTCAAACGCAATGTACCGCAGATTTAGGCATCAGATCGCGAAGTTCATTTGACACTTAGCGCGAATTATGTAAGTTTTCGAGACGTTACCGGCGGTTATTAAAGCACACCATCGCCGGTCAATTTAGCTACCGCATTTGAGCGTCTGGGCTTAGTTCCCGGCTTGTACGTACTCCGGTAAGGCTCGCGGCGGCTCCTCCGGCAAAAGGTCCTCATGATTAGTGGAGAAAATTCTTCGGACTGACACTGTAGTCTATCTAACGGGCTTAAGCCGCGTCACGCTTTGGCGGCTTGAACGATCTGGTCAATTCCCGAAAAGACGAAAGCTCAGCGCCCGCGCGGTCGGCTGGCTGGAATCGGAGATTCAGGCTTGGATCGCCGAGCGTGGGCATGTCGATGCAATCGCTTGAGCGCCCGGCTATCGTTATCGACGCGGAATTTCGGTCGCTTGTCCCGCCGTTGAGCGACGAGGAGCGTGGCGGTCTAGAGGTAAGCATTCGCGTCGAAGGCTGCCGCGACGCGTTAGTCGTTTGGCGAACCGCAGACGGCGATATTCTGCTCGACGGACATAATCGGTGGGAAATTTGCGACGCACACGGTCTGCCTTATCGCGTCGAGCCGATGGAGTTTGAGTCGCGGGCGGACGCGAAGATATGGATTGTCTGTAACCAATTTGCGCGTCGCAACTTGGCGACGTACCAAAAAGTCGAACTGGCGCTCACGCTAAAGCCGCTACTTGCGGCGACGGCAAAAGCGAATCAAGGAGCGCGCACCGACATTTGTCCAAATTTAGACAAAAGTTCAACGGATACGACTCGCGAAATCGCGAAGACCGCAGGCATCTCACGCGCGTCGGCGGCTAAGGCAATCGCCATCGCGGAACGCGCATCCGAAGATGTCAAGGTCAAGTTACGCGAAAATCAAACCAGCCTTGACCGGGAATATAAAACGCTGCGCAAAGTTGAGAAGGAGCGAGATCGTGCCGCGCGAGCCTTCAGCGCGCTTGCCACGCTTCCGCATGCCTCCGACCAATACGAGACCTATTGCGGCGACTTTCGCAACGCCGAAATCGCGGACGCTTCGCTCGACTGGATCATAACCGATCCGCCTTACGAACGGGCGTTCCTGCCAAACATGGAACCTTTCGCAGAATGGGCGGCGGCGAAGCTAAAGCCGGGCGGCTCCGCCATCGTAATGATGGGTGTGCTTTGGTTACCCGTCGTGATGGATGCGCTCGGGGCGCATCTCACTTGGAACGGTATCGTCGCATATCTGTTGCCCGGTCCGACGGTGCTGCTACATGCATTCAGACAGATGCAGTGCTGGAAGCCGCTGCTCTGGTACGTGAAGGGCCGATACAAAGGCCGACGGGTGCCCAACCTGGTGCGCAGCGATGGCGTCGAAAAGGGCGACCACGCCTGGCAACAATCGGAATCGGGAATGCTCGATATCGTCAGGCGATTCACCGAGCCGGGACAGCTCGTGTGCGATCCTTTCATGGGCAGCGGAACCACCGGCGTAGCCGCGCTTAAGCTCGGACGGCGGTTCGTCGGCAGCGACATAGATGGCAATAATGTCAGCATAGCGCGGTCGAGATTGGATGAGGTCGCCGCGCAGACCATTGCGAACCAGCCGAGCGAAATCACTTCCCGGTCCTTTTCAGCGCTCCCCGACACGGGAAATTTATGACGCGACCATTAGATCGGCAGGTATCGGCGGGGCAACAGCCATGTCGCTGCGGCGCAGATGGGTTACCCGACGCTTTCCGGGGTAACGCTTCGCCGTCCGGGATGTTTCATGGAGTTGCCTGTTACCCCAGTGTTACCCCGACAGAATTTTCGATTTTTGGCTGCCTCGTATTTCGTGCGTAAAGTCTTTGATTTCATTGAACTTATATTGGTGGAGCTGACGCGGATCGAACGCGCGACCTCCTGAATGCCATTCAGGCGCTCTCCCAGCTGAGCTACAGCCCCACCGATTCGGTCGGACTTTCAGCTAACCGGAACCTTCGATCATAGTCAACTAGCGAACGCCAACGGCCAAGGTGGCGATGTCCTGAAGGTTGTTGAGAATTGAGTGGCGGCTCACCTCGCCCGATCGGAAGATCGGGTTGGGTAAAAGGAGGAGGGCCGCCATGACGAAGAGTGCCAAGGGCGAGAGTGGAAGGAAAGCGGCGCCGGGGCAGCTGTGGCTGCAGTTGCCGGGGATGGTCCGCGCAGCGCTGTACGACACGGTGATCGGGGCCGGGCTGGCGTGTGTTGACGAAGTTTTGGAAAGGGAACGGGTGGCGATATGCGGCGCGCGCTACGAGCGTCTGGCTGATCGTCAGGCGCTACGGGCTGGACACGTGGCGAGTTCGCTGGTGCTGGGCGGCCGGCGTGTCGCGGTGCAACGGCCGCGGGCGCGCAGTGTTGCAGGTCGCGAGCTCCGGTTGCCGAGCTGGCGGGAATGGAGCGCCCGCGACCCCTTGGACGAGCGCGCCCTGGAACAGATGGTGCTGGGGCTATCGACGCGCGGCTACGCGCGTTCGTTAGAGCCGCTACCGGAAACGGTTACCGTGCGTGGGGTCAGCAAGAGCGCGGTGAGCGAACGGTTTGTCTACGGCACCGAGCGTAAACTGGCCGAACTGATGAGCCGCGATCTGCGCCAGCTCCAGGTAGTCGCGCTGCTGATCGACGGGGTGCACTTCGGCGAGCACGTTGTGCTGGCGGCCGTGGGCGTCGATGCGCAGGGCGACAAACACGTGCTGGGGCTGCGCGTGGGCGCGACCGAGAACGCCGCGAGTGTGCGGGCGTTGCTGGCCGATCTGGTCGAGCGCGGACTTGATATCCGCCGCGCGATGCTCACCGTGATCGACGGGGCCAAAGCGCTGCATAAGGCGGTGGTGGAAGTGTTTGGCGCGCATGCCCTGATTCAGCGCTGCCGCGAGCACAAGAAACGCAATGTTGCCGACGCCCTGCCCGAGCGGCTGCGCGGTTCCATCCGCGGCGCGATGAATCAGGCTTACGCGACGCGCGACCCTATACGCGCCCGGCGCCTGCTCGAGGGTCTCGCCCGGCGGCTTGAACATCAGCATCCGGGCGCCGCAGCCTCGCTGCGCGAGGGGCTGGAGGAAACCCTGACCGTGATGGGCCTGGGGCTGCCCGAGAATCTCGAACGGGTGCTCTCGTCCACTAACCTGATCGAGAACCTGTTCGGCCGGGTGCGTGAGATCGGCCGCCGGGTCAAACGCTGGCAGAATGGCACCACGGTGCTGCGCTGGACCGCCGCCGGGGTGCTCGAAGCCGAACGCGGCTTTCGCAAACTCGTCGGCTATCGCGCGATGCCGATCTTGGTCGCCGCACTACGCGCTCACAACGCGCAGCTCAATCGCAAGGTTGACGATACTGAAAAAGCCGCTTAAATGACTATTTGCCGCCGCTCAATTCCAACAGCGAAACGGGCATCGCCGGCCAAGGTCGCACAACGGACTAGAGAGCTTGCTACGCTCGTCGATAGCATTCCTGGCCTGGTAGCAATCATGACGGCGGATGGTGCAGTCGAGTTCATTAACAGGCGAGTGCAGGAATATTTCGGCAGGACGCTGGAACAATTGAAGGGATGGGTCGCCACGTGGGAGCGTTCTGTCGAGGCCGGGGAGCCGCACCTTGATCACAGGCTACGCCGCGCCGACGGTGCGTACCGCTGGTTTCACGCAGGCGGCCTGCCTCTGCGAGACGCTAAAGGCCGCATTGTCCGCTGGTACGTCTTGCTCACAGATATTCATGAGCGCAAGACCGCGGGAGGAGAAGCTGCGTCAAGACGAAAGGGACCTTCGGCTGGAACAGGAAAGGAATTGATCGCGCGCGCAATTCACAACGAATCGCTCTACGCGAGCCTTCATCAGCGTGAACTGTGGGGCGATTCCGCAATCGCTTATCGCCTCCGAGTTGTTCGGGCACGAGAAAGGCGCATCACCGGCGCCACGCAGCGACGCACTGGATGCTTCGAAGCGGCCGACGGCGGAACGATCTTTCTGGACGAAATCGGTGAGCTTCCCATGGAAACGCAGATCGCCTTGCCGCGGGTGCTGCAGGAGCGGGAGTTCGAGAGAATTGGCAGCACCGAACCACTAAAGGTAGATGTGCGAGCGCTGGCCGCAACGAATCGCGATCTGAAACGCACCGTGGCCACCGGCACATTCCGAGAGGACCTCTTTTATCGATTGAACGTTTTCCCGATCAAAATGCCTCCCTTACGGAGGCGAGCAGGCGGCATTCCTTTGCTCGCTCAGTACACGATCGATCGCTACGCCAAGAAAGCAGGGAAGAGATTTGATAATATTGCGAGCGCGACGATCGAGCTATTTCATAAGTACCATTGGCCGGGAAATATTCGCGAGCTCCAGAACGTTGTCGAACACGCCGTCGTGCTCTGTGATGGGCCGACTTTTTCCGTTGATGACACCTGGCTGAAACGGGAGCCAACCTCGGTATTCAATCCGGCGGTCTCGCTCTCAGCAACCCCGACCGATAACAAAAGAGAATTAATCGAAACTGCGTTGGCCCAAAGCCGCGGACGAGCCTCGGGTGCATTCGGCGCCGCAGCCAAGCTTGGAATTCCACGCCAGACGCTCGAGTCAAAAATCCTAAGGCTGGGAATCAACAAGCACCGATTCAGGACCTGAAAAATGCCGATAGGGCCGACTCATGGCGATTCCGCCCGCATCTGAAGCCGTCCGCAGCGGTTCCAATCTTCTGCTCGCACCGACAGGGCAACCGCATCCCACCTGCTGAATGGTCTAGCGCAGTTTATCCCAGAACTGCGTGGCGTTTTGCCGATGGGTCGGCCATCGCCGAGCAATTGCCGAAAAACCCCGCGCCGCCTAACCCGAGCATCGCAGGTTAAGCCAACTTTTTTCCTCGGCCCGTTCATTGCTTTGTATTGAGGTTTTAGCTGGGCAAGTTACGTTTTTTGGAAAACCCGGATCTGACCAACTTGCCCAATTCGAGGAAGGTCGCAATTCTATATTGCGGTTCATCTTGCCCTTGCGATTAGATCGGGTAGGGGATGCGGCTGTCTTAGTCGCAAGGGGGGTTCTTTTATGGCTGGTCAGTTGAGTAGCGACGGCGCAGGGGTGACGATTCAGGAAATCCTATCCGAGTGGAAAACCTGCGGGAAGCTAGAAAACCCGCCGGCTCAACCTGTCCTGCTGTGGCGGCGCGCAGGGTCCGCCGTCTGGATTTCCAATGGCTGGGGCCCGGCTGTGCCGTATCACGCGATTGACCACAGCGACGGCACACAAAACCACGGATACGTGCGGCTGAAGGATAACTTGGGCGCGGCGGCGGGTATCCCGGAGGTAGCAGGCTGGTCGGAACTTCAGCGTTTTCTTCAAGTGATTAATGCTCCGGAATCACCCATCGAGAGTGTTGGCTGTGAAAAGTGCTTTGCGTCGGGCGAAGAACGCGGTCAGCCTGTGAAATTGGGGTCGTACATAGATTTAATTTTCAGCGAGAGCCGCTTGATTGACCACGCGGAAAATCACCTTCTGTTGGCGAGTCATCTAATTCAAGCGCTTGCTGGTTGCGAAAAATGGTGGACGGACGTGGAATTCAGGTTGGAACGAAACCGGGCTCTTGCGGGGTCAACCAGGCCGTGGGGACTGATGCTGCATATCGCCAACTACGGCAAGACCAAGGAACAAGCGAGGCAGTTCTGGGGTGTGACGCTCTCCCGCATGGGCGACACGATACAACGACTCCCGCGCCATTTCAGGTTTGATTCTGATCAGTTGTGATTCTCTGAGTGCCCGGCCCTATATCGACTGACCAGAGCGCAGCGTGATGGGTTGATCGAGGCCAGATTCGGCCTCAAGAAATTCGCGAATAGTATTAGCATCCAAGACGGGTGTCGCGCGCGTCCTCCTCCGTTCAAACCTCTTAAGCTTCGTGATCGTCCATTCGAATTCTCGGTATTCTGCCGAGGTCTCTTCGTCGTCGAGGCACTCGCGAGCATAAGCCGCGCCCGGCTGAATTGCTCGTTAGAGAGCGAATGCTTCTCGATCCCTTCTTCATTTCGGACGTTCATGTATGCCCTTAACGAACTACTTTAATAAGTCGCCGCACTCGCGCCGACGCTGCGATCGCCAGCCGCGTATCTCCCATGTTAGTGAATAGCGCTGGCAGTAATGCGATGGGCTCCTCAAGATGCCTCTGTTCAGGCGGTTGTATAGCATATCTTTCTAAGGCGTTTTCGAGCTGATCATCTTCGCATATCTCTAAATACTCCAGTCGGTACGACCCCAGCAGGTCTCGCAGGCCGGCACGGTGTTTCCGCGCTAGACAGCGTCCTAAATCTGGGTCGCTGAAAGCCCGCACGACGGGCCATAGAAGCTCTTCGTAGTTCCGAATCGTCAGCCGGACGGCCGCTTGGCCGCCCTGTTCAAGACGCTGGCGACGCAACTGCTCGTTGCGCAAATGCCGCTCCAGTTGTTCGAGGATTAGTCTGAGTCGGCGGAGCAGTTCAACCCGGCGGCGTGCGGCATCCTGTCGAAGCGTCGCCCAAGGTCCGACAAACCAATTAACGAGCGTCGATATTATGACTGAGACGAGAGGCGGTACTGCGATCGTCGAGATTATTGGAAGGAGCATCGCTATGTGTCTTTATTCCGCTTGGTAATCTTCCGCTTCCGCGCCCTCCAACTACTGCCGCCCAAGACGCAACCCAGCCGGCGAACGATATCGCTGCCGGATATGGCCGTCCGGGCGCTCAAGAAGCACCGTGCGTGGCAAGCCGAGGAGCGCCTGGCCTTGGGCTCGGAGTGGAAGGACACCGGGCTCATCTTCACGACGCGGAAGGGCGGACGGTTGGAGCCGCGCAACGTCGACCGTTCATTTAAAGCCCTACTGAAGCGCGCAGGGCTGTCGCCAAGCCGTTTTCACGATTTGAGGCATACCTCAGCCAGCCTTCTGCTCGCTCAGAGCGTCCATCCTCGGATCGTGATGGAAATATTGGGCCACAGCCGGATCGCGCTCACGATGGACACATACAGCCACGTCATGCCTTCCGTGATGAACGAGGCCGCGGGGAAAATGGACGCGATTTTGCGAGGCTGACGCTACTTGTAGCGGGCTAGGATTGCTACGAGTCCGATGATGGCGCCAATCAAACCTATAAGCAGGCTCCCCGCAGAGAACCAGAATTGCCAGCGACGCTGGCGCTTTTCATAAAAGCGGCTTTCAATAAAGTCGATTCCCGCAACGGTTAGATGGACGCTACCGAGGTACGGGTTGCGCTCCCAATATTCGTCGTTGTCCGGCGGGTCTGGAATGAAGTACCGCGAAGCCTGCTTGCGCCAATGAATAGTTCGCAAGCGGTCAACCTCGTGGGCTTCCGCCTCGCGATCAGCCCGCCATTCTCCGTAAAGACTATCCGCCTCAGCCCGGTCTTTTCGGCCCTCGGCTTCAGCGATCAGCCGTGTGTAAAGGCGGTCAGTTTTCCTCAGGTAGTGATTGGCCCGCTGCCAATCTGTGGCGCAGTATCGCCACCACCACCTTTTCGCTCGTGCTATCCGGGTCACGCCTGCATTCGCGAGAAGAAAAAAACTCGACGACTAATCTTCCAGACGGTCCTCTCAAAATTGGGCAAGTTGGGCAACTGACACTTTTTCAAAATATGTCACTTGCCCAGCTAATTCTTCAATAGAATTAAGCTCTTTTCTATCAATTGGGCAAGTTGGTCAAGTTGGTCGGAAAAATATATCAGACGCTTTATATTTTCCGTTACGCAACCGGATGAAGTCAGAGACCGTCAAGCCCTGTCGCGCATAGTCATACGCCCCTGCAAACACCCTCACGGCCCTCTTCACCGAGCCGGGCTGACAACCATCATCGAACCCCGAAATCAGCAAAATGGTTGGCAAATTGGTTGGCAGTCAGTCGAATCTGCGGCTTGCCAACGAAAAAACCCTTGATTTCATTGGTGGGCGGTGCAGGTATCGAACCTGCGACCCCCGGCTTGTAAGCTGTGTTCCGGCCAGAAAACGCCGATGCGATTGAGGATCGTTCGGTAACGGTTGATAGCGCCAAAACCGTTGGCGCAGAATGGGTTTCTGGATCGCAGGAGGATGCGACTCAGCACTATCGAGTAGGATGAGCTGACATCGTGGTAGGGCACAATTTCGGACACAAAGGGCACAAAATTGGGCACAGTGATTTGGGATTACTGAGTAGCTACAGAGCGAAGGGATTTGCCGTCGTTAGGAAGGAGCTGACGGCGTGGCGATGGTATCGGCGCCGCTGCGCTCGGGAAGGTCGCCGACAATTTCGATGAATGAGTCACTCCCATGAAGCCTGCTTCGGATTCCATCGGCCAGTCGCGCGGTCTGCCAATACGGGATCGAGCAGCACGGCAGCTTCAGCATAGCCCGCGCGTAGGTCCGGGGCGACGCCGACCTCCTTTGCCAGCTTTCGGTACGGTACCGCCCAATCCGTTGGCGGGGGAGGGAGGCGATCCGGAAGACCTTGTTGACGCCTTCCCTCGAAGACTCCAACGAGTGCACTGCGAAGGCGCGCCGCGTCCAGCACCATGAGCTGTTTCACGAGGACAAGATCGATCAGATCTTTTGCGCGGCTGCTCTTGTGACCTTGTCCATAAGTTCTGGTGTATGCGTGGACCTTCTCCGCGATGTGTTGTTCGAGCGGCAGGATCGGCACTTCGATTGGCTCGATATCGGCGAATCCCAGAAGGTCCGGTGCGCGAATGGTTTCAGGAGTCCACCCCAGCGGGTCTGAGAATCCGATGTCGACCATGACCTCCTCGAATCGCCTGCCGCCGAGCTCTGCCCGGACGCGGTATCTCACCGCCACGCCTTCGGGCGTTTCACCCGGCGCGCGTACCTTCTCGATGTCAAAGGTAAAGAAATCGTCGAGGTCGACGACTTGAGCGGCTATGAGATCAGCGGTGGCCGCCGCCTCGTTGTCGCGGCGAACGAGGTCCATGTCTTTCGTGGTCCGCGTGCGTTCTCCCAACCGGAAGTCGAGGGCCAGCGCTCCCTTGAGAACCCAGCGATCTGGCGCAGCGATGGCGAGGCGCACAAGTAGGCGGTCGAAGACGACTGCCTTTCGCAAGCGGACCAGCGAAGTGCCCCTGTCACGCGATCGCATGAGTAGGCGCTGCTCAAGTGCCTGACGAAATGCGGCTCCGCTTAGGTACTTCACTGGCGGCTGCGCTCCTGGATAGCCTGACGGACAAGACGCTCGACTCGGCCTCCGCGCGCCTTCGCAGTACCGAGCAGTTTTGATTCGGTTGCCATGCCTCGGTCGAGTGCTTGGCTGACTGCTGCCATTATCTGCTCTGGGGCGGTTCCCGCTTGGGCCGCATCTATGATAGTGCGAGCTGGTGCGGTCACTCGGATTCCGTCGCGGACCACGACGTCGGACTTTCCAAGGCGCCGCGTCGTCGTGTGTATCGCGACCCCCGGAGATGCGGAGCGATAACGCCTCACTCGGGGGACGGTGAGATGAACGACCTCGGGCACCACGTCGGAAAGCCCGAGGATGTCGAGCGCGCTGTCATGTGACACTACGGCCACTTCTCTTCCCGTCACAAGCCACGCGGCGACTACGTCCTCGCGTGGTGAACTTGGATATTCGCGAAGTCGGTAGAGCCCTTGGTGGACTCGGAGGAAGCGACCGGACTTGGCGTGATGGGCGAGCAGCGCCTTGCTGAAACCACATGCTCGCGCCTGAGCCGCCGTAAAGTATCCACCCTGCTCGGAGGCAAGTTCAAAGAGCCGGATGTGGCTTGGCGCGCCGCCATTGATTCGACCATTGTCATGCATAGGTCAAATAATACTTGACCTTCTCATGACATCAAGGCCCCGCAATCAAATTAGACTTCGCGAGATTCGACTTCTGTCAACACCAAGGCCGGTTGCGGATGCGCCTTTACCGTTGGTCTCCTGTTTCCGGGAAGAAGCCGAATATCACCTTGCATCAAGCCACGAAGAGTATGGCTGAGCTTTTTCCTGCCTAAGAATGACCTCGCCGTTTCGGCGAGCACCGTTTCAGTCCCCTCCTCATCGGGGAACAATCTGCGACTAGCTGTGTTCGGTATTGTTTTTGGCGAAGAAGAACGTTTCAGTCCCCTCCTCATCGGGGAACAATCTGCGACATCGGTATCGGGTTAGTCGGATAGTTTGCCGCTAGTCGTTTCAGTCCCCTCCTCATCGGGGAACAATCTGCGACGGCATAGCGCCTCAAGTTGCGCGCGATATATTTCAGGTTTCAGTCCCCTCCTCATCGGGGAACAATCTGCGACCTCGATAACCGAAATACTCAATCGTCCCGCTACGTCCGCAAGTTTCAGTCCCCTCCTCATCGGGGAACAATCTGCGACACCGGCGTGACGCGCGTGCATTATGAAGTGAGGTTTGAGTTTCAGTCCCCTCCTCATCGGGGAACAATCTGCGACGAATCTGGTTGCCGTGGAACATCAGAATTCCGTGACGTTTCAGTCCCCTCCTCATCGGGGAACAATCTGCGACCGCACAAAATACCGAACAACGCGCACAGGAAGACCACGAACGTTTCAGTCCCCTCCTCATCGGGGAACAATCTGCGACTTGAAAAACGACTTTTGTTGATGCTTTGGCAAGAAGTTTCAGTCCCCTCCTCATCGGGGAACAATCTGCGACTATATGAGGCGTACCCGTGGGTCGAGGTGCTGCACATTGGTTTCAGTCCCCTCCTCATCGGGGAACAATCTGCGACTCGATAACGGCCTTGACGGTGGCACTTACGCCATCGTGTTTCAGTCCCCTCCTCATCGGGGAACAATCTGCGACTCTTGTGCGCGGTTCGCGTTAATGCACTTGGATGGAGTTTGTTTCAGTCCCCTCCTCATCGGGGAACAATCTGCGACATTGAAAACTGACAAGTTGCTGGAGCGCCAAATCGTCGTTTCAGTCCCCTCCTCATCGGGGAACAATCTGCGACCGAGTACGACCGCTTTGGTAGAGAGGTGTTCTAAGTTTCAGTCCCCTCCTCATCGGGGAACAATCTGCGACAGACATGGCCGAACTGTTGCGCGCGTTAGCGATTGACGATGTTTCAGTCCCCTCCTCATCGGGGAACAATCTGCCACTTTCTGATATGTCGTATCAGTTAAGGTATTCTCGGTGTGTTTCAGTCCCCTCCTCATCGGGGAACAATCTGCGACTTTCATCCTAGCCGTAAATTGGTTGC
>JBKQPD010000275.1:0-3334 GCA_052145175.1 Binataceae bacterium (SeqCode)
CGCGCTCGCTCTTTGGCCCGACCAAATCCGGTGGCAGGCGGTGTACGTTAACGATTTCTGAGTCCTGCGGATTCGCGTTTATTTCCGACACCCCCTGCAGCCGGAAGCCGGTCTGCAGACCCAACGCGATCAGGTAATCCTCGGGAATGCGGTGCAGTTGTTTCGAACTTTGTACGGCATCGGCGAACGGCTTGGCTCGATGTTCAACGACGCCGAATGTGCCGCCGGGTTTGAGCACGTCGAACACCGCCTTGAACACGGCGTCCAGCGTCGCCGGGCTTTGGTTGAGCCAATCATGGGCACTGCGGAACGTGAGCACCATGTCGGCGGAATTTGTTGCGCCCAGCGCCCCATCGAGCGGTGGCGCAAAAGGGATGACCTTGACGATGTGCCCGAAGACCGCCGGATTGGCCTTGATCTTCTGCTCGAACTTCGGCGGCCCGGCCTCGATCAGGTGACCGTTTTCGTACAGGAATGGAGCCAGGATTTCGGTATACCAGCCGCCGCCGGGCTCCAGCTCGATCACCGTCATGTCCTGCTGGATCCCAAAGAACTGTAGCGTACCGACCGGGTGACGGTAGCGGTCGCGCTCCCTGTGCTCTGCTGAGCGCCAGTCGCCGTTGACCGCCTTCTGCAACAGCGCCGTGGTGTCTTCAGTGGACATGCCAGGCGCCGCGCAGGCGGCGGCAGCGAAAAACAAAGTGCTGGAAAGCCAGATACCCCAAGTGCGGACGTGACGGAACATGGTGCGAGCCCCTTGATGGCTAGAACTGAAGACTACGCCCGAAGCGAATCGCCAGAATAGACCACGGTACTAGCAAGGTACAAATATAGTTGATAGGCGCTTGGCCTGCCGAACGGTGGCTGCGCCTTACCTATCGAGGTGGCCGACATTCAATCTTACCTCGGCATCAGACGAGGATGTGACACGCGCCCCACAAAATGAACGTCGCCTATCGGGCGACGCCATCTCAGCGAGGAGCAGGAGAATCATCACCGTTACAGAACTCCCGCAACCTCATGGTCCCTTTTTCAAAGGCGACCGATGTTGTTGAAAAAGGCGGCAATTCGAGCGAGAGCCGGCCGTCGCGACTTAAGTCACGTCTCAAACAGGAACGGCCGTGTAGAAGTACGGAATGGACGGCAAAACCGAAATCCGTGCGCTGAACGGCCTGAGGGGCCTATCAGCACTCTGGGTCTTAGCCTACCACGCATTCGAGCACAGTGGCTTTTACGGGCCACTTGATGAGATTGCCGCAGCCGGCTATCTCGGCGTCGATCTGTTTTTTGTCCTGTCAGGCTATGTATTGGCACTTAAATACACTGAACAAAATGTTCCTTTCTCGGAATTTCTAAGAAAGCGGCTTGCCCGCATTTATCCAGGTTATGCATTCGTACTCGTGGCGATGCTATTGGTTCGTGCCATGGCCTTAGGTGGTGAGGCGGTTAGCCTAGATTCTCAAGAGTTCTCGTTCTGGGGGTTTGCAACTTCATTGGCGATGGTGCAAGCGTGGATCCCGTCGCTCCAATATTCCTGGAACTTGCCGGGTTGGTCGGTGAGCGCCGAATGGACGGCTTACCTGGCGTTTCCCCTGCTTCTCGGAGTCGTATCGAAACTGAAGGACGTGCGGCGAATTCTACTGATACTGTTACTGTGCTTTCTTGTGTTCTACTTAAGCAATGTACTCAACCCGAGCGCTTTTCATCCCATTAACGTAGCCACCCGACTCTTTGCAGAATTTACGGCAGGAATTTTGGCGTATCGTTTAGTACGTTGTGGTCGTGCGCCACGCCACGCAGATGCGCTGGCGGGCGCTAGCATGTGTGCATTATTCTTAGGCAGCAATTGGCTCGATGCTCACACAAGTTATGGCGCGAGCCTAAGTATTTTCCCTATCGTAACGGTTGCCGTTGTTTATTTTCTGGCAACCGCACAGGGGCCTATTAGCCGCGGATTAAGCTGCGCGCCAATGTTATACCTCGGACGGATTTCCTACGCTCTCTATCTTAGTCATTTTACCTTCCTGATTCTGAGCGACCGGGTGATTGACTATCACTATTCACTCCGGTGGGGTATTCGGGTGACGGCGATCGGCGCCTCAATCGCGGCGTCGGCAATTCTCTATCGATGTGTTGAGAGGCCCGCACAGCGATGGATCTTGCAGACTAACCGAACCCGAGTTCGTGGCAATATCGAAGAGTTCATTGAGATAACCAAGTAATTGGATGGCGTGCTGTTCCGCGTATATCATCGATATTCCAAAAAATCCCGTTTCTATGCACCCCCTGAGACGAAAAGGACGAAGAACGATCGATAACGATGCTGCGAAGTGATTGATGCCGCCCTCCGCAACGAAGCGCAGGTACCAAGGCCGTCGATGGTGTTGAAGAAGCCTTCTACGGCGACCGGGTGCCGGATGCTGCTCGAAGTGCCGCCTTTTTCAACAACATCGACCTTTTTTGATAAGCCAAGAGGTCGAGACGGCGAGAAGACGTTCGCGCCTGCGGCGCGGCTGCACCCGCTGCAATGTTACGGCGACTGCGACCACAGCAGTCGTCCTACGGCGCGCAAACGCTCGACGCCGTAGACTTCCTGCGGAAAAAGCGGAATCTCAACCATCGACAGGCCACCGAAGCGCTCGCGCAGCCGCTCAAGATGCGAACGCTGTTGCTGCGCCTTCTGCGCGAGAAACGGCGAGTCCGTGACTCGCACGACGTTGTTGATGATCAGCTGCCTTATCTCGAGGCCATAGCGGCGTAGCTCGTCCACCACGTTACCGAGCTGATCCACCGCCAAGGCTTCAGGGATCGTAACCATTGAGAAGACCACGTCGCGCCGCAGAAACTCCATGCACTCGGCTGCCAACTGCTGCCAGCGGCGAATCGTCTGCATCACCGACTCCTTGCGATTCTCCGCGGTCCGCAATTGCGAGTAGATGCGCGGGGCGGTCCGCAGATGCTCTGCCAGTATGGACGGCATCCCGAGCAGGGCCAGCGTTTGCCCGAGCGGCGCGGTGTCCCAAACGAGATGCCGAAAACGGGCCTCGAGGGCCAGACGACGGATGTAGTCGACCATGAACTCCTCGTTCAGGCCCGGCAGCACCGAGGTCACAAACTGTACGAAGGCGCCATAGTCGATATCGACGAAGCTGGCGCCGTCAACGGTCCGGCGCCCTTCCCCACCTACGCGGAGCGCCAGCCCTTCGAGCCGGAGCGTCCGCAACCCCAGGAACGGCAGAACTTCCAGCCGCGGCAGGATCGCCGCGATGGCCGCCCCGAGCGCGGGCCACGACCTGATCGGCCGTTCGGAGACCGGCAGGAGGGGCGCCGCGAG
>JBKQPD010000276.1:0-12149 GCA_052145175.1 Binataceae bacterium (SeqCode)
CGCTCCTGCTATCCGTCTCCATGGCGTCATCCTCCGGCACCCGCCGCCAAGCGGGTGTGAGTTGTGGCTCAACTCGCCGGATCTTGACGCCTTTTCACTTTTTCCACCAACTTCGCGACACTACCCAATCGGACATCGCTTCAAGACAAGGGGTTAGACATCCTTCGCGAGGCAAAGTCGATAAAATCAAAAATGCGCGTGGCCATGGAATCGGAGCTGCATTCTAAGTGCATTGCCAGCGACGATCCGCGCCTCAAGGAAAAATAACGTTAAATTGGCGAAGCCCAAAAAAATCAAAAGCGGTAGCCCTCCTCGCAAAGAACAACGCCCAAGATTCCCAAAGACTGTGATTTGTCCCAAATGTAAAAGACCGCTTGCTGGTCCGGCTGGCATTCAATCCCACAAGTGCGAAAACGAGCAAAAATCAAAGTAGGACACTCTCATCTTTAACTTAGGACACTCGCGGGCAGATCTCCTTTATGCCAACCAAAACGAAATCGGAAGACCTACTGAAGGCCGGCTGGTGGGTCGCCCTGACGCTCAAGCCGGACACTGCTCCACTGCGGTGCTATGTTGGGAAGATCCAGACTGTGCAACCAGAAGGACTACGCTTGACTTTGGTGGACTGGTTTTCCGGTATGGCTGTGAACTGGGACTTATTCGTGCCGCTAGAAAATATCCAAAGCGCGCTGGTTTGCACCGACGAACACAGCAAGGAAGCTTTTGAGAAGGCCGCAGGAGAATGGCAGGAAGCCATGTGTCGTGCAAAGCCCGAAGCGAAACCGCCTCCAAGCTGAGTCAGCGCCCGTGATCGGGAAGCAACCACAATGCTGCCCAAGCGGAGAGGTCCATGACTTTCTGTCCAATCTGTCAAAAGCCTGCTCAACCCGCGTCGCTAGACACGTTCGTCTTGAACAACGTTGTTTTTCACGAAAGGTGCATCCCCAACTGTGCGAACTGCGGCAAGAACATTCAGCACTTCAGTTGCGACTCCATATGGGACTCCGATCCGCCCAATAAGAAATGGGCGGCGCGCCACCGCCGCTGCTGATCAAACGAAACCATCACCCACTCCATCGGCGACACTGAGTTTCAGTAAGCCTTCGACTTTCGGAGGCGGTGAGCGTGCTGGCAGCTTGCGGCTACGGCCAGCGATCATTCTGCTTAAATGACGGCCGCGCGCCTGAGAGGCTTCTCGCGCCGAGGGTCAGGGAGCCCGAAGTCGTCGGCCGTGACAATCAGGGCCTCGGGCTTGGTTGCCGGGGCCACCAGCGCCTTTTGGCTGGAAGGCTTCAGCGGTTTCCACTGGGCGCAAGAATCCGTGTGGACCAACCTTGCGCCTTCCGCAGCAGCGGCCGCTCCAGGAAGCGATAGCTGACACCGGCGACCGCCAGAACGATGACGGTGCGCGGTATCAACAGGGCGGACTGCCGGATGACCGACGCCGCGATCGGCACGAAAACGATCTGCTGCCAGATGTAAATGCCATAGGATCGCCGGCCGACCCACGCGAGCATCGGATGCTCCAGTGCGCGCGTCGCCCCGAGCCGCGGATTGGCGCTCAAGAGCAAGACCACGGCGCCGAAAAGGAAAGCCGCGAGGGAGCGCGTGTCGATACCTTCCAGATGGAGCGCGGTCGCCCCCAAAAGCACAAGGACGGCGGCAAGCACCGCGTGAGTTGCGAGACGCACCACCCGGGCGCGGAAGCGGGCTGACCGCATCCACAGCGCAAACAGGCTGGCATAGCCGAAGAAATCAAGCTGGAGATGGGTCTGCTCCAGTGCCCTGGCCTGCTCGAGGCTGGTATGAGCCAGCAGGAACGGTCGGGTGACAAGGGTGAGGATAATGATCGCGACCATTACCGCTTGTGCGCGGCGCGGTCCGAGCAAAGCCAGTATCGGAGCCCAGAGGAAGTAGAAATGTTCTTCCGCGGATAAAGACCAGAAATGCGTCGTATACCAGGATTTGCCCTGAACATAATTGGACGCGAAAAATGCCGCGGCGATCACCTCACGCGGCCGCACGGGCAGGATGCCCATCAGGCCGCACGCGATCAGCAGAGCGAAATAAGGGAGTAACGGCGGTAAAATCCGCCAGGCCCGGCGCAGGTAGAAAGCTTTGAGCGCCCGGCGCGTCGGATAGGACGCAACCTCCGCGGCGAAGCGCGACGTGATCAAATAGCCGGAGATCGCAAAGAACAGATGAACACCCGCAGTGCCCATCGGGCCGGCCGCCGCGCCCACCCCGCCGGTCGTGCTGAATTCGAAGCTGTGGGCAAAGAGCACGCAGCCGATCGCGATCGCGCGCAGACCGTCGAGCCCCGGGATATGGCGATGAGCCTGATCAGCATAACCGTCGCTCATGATCGGGGCATTCGCGCCGTCGCGGAACCTGCCGTCCTGGGGTCGCGTCGCGTCGGCCATCCGCGCAATCTTGCTTACATCATGGGGCGCGCTCAAGCCGCCCGCGAATAAATAGCGAGCCATCGCGCTCGTTCCAGACACGGGGCGATTCTCAAGACGCACGGATCAAGCGCCACGGGAGATGCGTTGCGCCGAACATCATCGCTCGTCATCCGTCCCAGGCACCCCGCTCTCCGCAAGCGAGCTGACCTCGCGCTTTATTGCAGCAACATTGCGGCCAATCGGCGCGCGTTATAGTCGCCGCCCGGGCGTCGCAAACAGGGAGCCTTGAACGGCGCCTGTCGCGGTCGGCACATCGAACAGTTCAGAGAGAGGTTCTAGTTCGCCCTCAAAGCGGAAACGGCTGGCCTCCAAATAACCGCGTTCTTTCTCCACTGCGATCCAGCGTCGCTTCTCACGCTCGCAAGCTTCGCCGGTTGTGTTGCTGCCGGCGAATGGATCGAGCACTAGGTCTAACGGCTCTGTCAGGAAACGCAGAAAGAAAGTCGGAATCTGGATGGGAAACCTTGCAGGATGCGGTTTGAGTCCACGATCTTTGCATAGCTCCAAGTAGCGACCGTTGCTGTCGTTGTTACCGTAGACCAGAAGGTTCGACGGAATGGCCCCACCGCGATCAAGATTGAACTTCCGTGTTATGACGTGACCAGATGGACGGACCTTGGGTTTGTAGCCACGCTTGACCAGCCGAAGCATGTCGTCGCTGTATTCCTTTAGAACGTTTTGGTTGTCCGCCTTGGGATTAGGAGATTTCGACAGCCACCAAATACAGTTCACCGCATCTTTGACGCGGATTTTGCGGACAGTTACCCATTCGGCTGGCGACGGCAGCTTGCCGGGGTTGTACCAGTAGAACTCTTGCGCCAGATGAAAGCCGATCTCGCGAACAAGCGCGATGAGAAGCTCGTAGTGGTATAGCGAACGGGTCGGCTGCCCCGGCGTCCATGCACCGCCGATGTCCAGCACAAAGCTGCCGTCATCGCGGAGCACTCGATGAATCTCCTTGGCGAAAGGAAGAAACCACTTGATGTAGTGTGGTTGCGCCGCGTTGCCGTATTCTTTCTTGAAGTGGAGCGCGTACGGCGGCGACGTTAGGACAAGATTGATACTCCCGTCCTCAAGCCCCGGCATGAACTTGAGCGCGTCGGCTGTGTAGGCCTTTCCGTGTCGCGTCGTATAGAGAAGATCGCTCGCCGAACCCTCCCTCGTCACTGTCGTCTCACCTTTTCTTTTGCGACGCGGCCTTGTTGAGGACCGCTTTGAGATCATCTACCCACGGACCATCAGGGTGCAACGGCACCCGCTGCATGATTTCAAGGTGCTCGGGAAGCTTCTCGCGCCGCGCAGGTCAGTCGTAACGACGTACAAAAAGTCCCAGCGACCTGTGACATTAAACAGACAAGCCGCAAGTATATCAAACTCGTCGGCTCGGTAGGCACGAGTTGGCGTTCCGTCCATGCTGTTGCGGGTTCTCTGAATCTCAACTCTGGCGACGGTGGGCTGCTTTGCGGCCTGCGGGGACCGGACGTTCTTGCATTCAATGCGCAGGGTTCGGTCGCGGACATCAACCAAGAAATCAGGCTGGCCATCACGGTCCGGCCACTGAACGTGTTTCACACGACCGTCTTTCTCTAGCTCCTGCAATCGCTTGAACAGGTAGTATTCCGCGAGCTTGCCTTTGACGTCTGCCTGAGCGCGAAAACCGTGCTCTATGGCCGTGAGGATATCCGCGGCGGACACGTTCCATTTCTCTTCGAGCGGATGGCGGCTCAAGGCTTGCCACCGTTCGAGAAGAGATGGGCGACGGGAACGTCAAGCGCCGCAGCCAGATCAACGATGACCCTGAGGGTTGGGTTACGCTCGCCGCGCTCGATGCCGCCGATATAGGTCCAATGACGGCGAGTTCTATGGGCAAGTTCTTCCTGTGTCCATCCGCGCGCTTGCCGAAGTTCACGGATCCGGCGACCGAAAGTCCTTTGCTGCCCACCGATCTTCACCGCCGCATATGAGCGCCATGAAGCCTATCGGTCTAGAGACTAAAAGTATCACACTGCTCCTTCCTATGACAGCGATGGGATCGAGTGTCTCGACTGGTTGAGGATTTTCGGAACAGGCTGCCCCCAGTCTCTTATCGACACCGGAGACCGAGTGTTCCGCTCGGGACGAAGCGATGTCGGCCGGCCGTCATTCTGCTTAAATGACGGCTGCGCGCGCTGAGGGGCTTCTCGTGCCGAGCGTCAGAGAGCCCGAAGTCGTCGGCCGTAAGAATCACGGCCCTGGGCTTGATTAGCGCGGCCACCCGCGCAATTTTGCTTGCATCGTGTACCATGCTCAGGTGGCCGTCCTTAAGGCGCATGGATCAGGCGCCACGGGAAACGCATCATGATCCTGATCTTCTGCGCGTTCGGCGCCGAGCTGGGGCCGCTGCGCGCGCTGCTGAGCGACGCGCAGCCGTTGGCCGACACGGAGCTGCGCGGCTTTCACGGACGCGCCGGCGGGGCTGACGTGACCCTTGTCGCAAGCGGCGTCGGCATACGGCGCGCGCAACGTGCGGCGACGCTCGCGCTCGACCGGTTCAACGAAGTCGAGGGCATCATCACGACGGGGGTGGCCGGGGCGCTGCACGCCGATCTCCCGATCGGCCGGGTCGTGCTGGCCGATCGCCTGATGGTCCGCCGGGGCGAGGAGTTCGCGGCCGAGGCGGTGGTCGAAGCCCCAATCGGCCATCGCGAAACCTTCGCGACGGCGCTGAGCGCAGCCCGGATCACGTTTGCCACCGGCGGGCTGCTGACTTCGCGGCGCGCGATCGCCAAGGTCGATGACAAGCGGCGCGCGCACGAAGCGCTCGGCGCGATCGCGGTGGATATGGAAAGCGCTCTGATCGCGCTGGAGGCAGTCAGCCGCGGGATCCCCTTCGTCTGCCTCCGGACCATCATGGACACGGCCACCGAGGGGATCGACGGTGCGCAGCTCGCGGACGAAAATGGCCGGGTCAAGCCGCTCGCCGCCGCGGCTGCCCTGATCGCGCAGCCGCGCCTCGTGCTTTCCTCGATGAAGCTGATCCGCAATTTGCGCGCGGCCACGCGCAGCATGGCGGAGGCGATCAGCGTCGTCCTCAACGCGAACGCTTAGCCGCCGGTCGCTGAGGCTCGATACCCGGTGGTGGCGGCGCCGCTTGCAAATCCGGTGGGGTCGAGAGAAAGGCGCTGTCGTACGGAAAATCCGCGAGATGGCGCGTTATCGCGTCGCGGGCGCCGTAGCTCTCGCGGCGGGTCAGGATATGCAGGGCGAAAGCGAGGAACGGCAGGTAGATGAAGAGGCTGGCCCAGGCAATCTCCGCCGCCCCGATCCGAAAGAGCATCGTGATCCCGAAGGTCACCATCCCGCAGTAGAGCAACGGGCCGAGGAGGGCGCGCGAGGGCAGCGCGGGCATCACGCCGCGCGGCTTGTTGCGGCCGCGGCTGATCCGCGCGTCGAGGAGCTGGAAGATCGCGATTGCGGTCGCCGCCACCAGGAACCAGCCAAGGTAGTTGCTGATCGGCACACCGAAATGGGCGCCCCACGGATCGTACCAGAAGATGCGGCCGAGGAACCAGCGATCGCCGCGTACGCTCAACGGGTCGACCACCGTATCCACCATCACCATGAACAACGCCGCCATCAGCCACACCCGCGGCGAGCGCCTGAGCGTCCAGGTATCGAGCAGGCGCAAATCGCCACCGTCGCGAGAGAGCGGCGCCGCGAGCAGCAGCGCCGTCGAGTAGCTGGCAAAGCCGAGAAAAGTAAATGAGAGCGAATCGAAAAACGGCACGCCGGCGATCCAGAGTTCGCGGCCGCGCGTCGCCTCGACGTAATGATAGAGGCCGAAGGGGAAGCCGTTGTGGACGGAACTCCATTCGCAAGCGAGTGCGACCAGGTAGGTAAGCGCCATAAACAGCAGCGTCGTGCGCCAGCCGAAATTGACGACTGAACCGAGCAAAAACGCGGCAAGAAAAACAAATACGTACGGCCGCAGAATTATGGTTGATAACAGCAACGCCATGACGTCAGGCGGCGGCCGCACGCGCCATCCCGGCGCGGCGGAAGAAGGCGATCGCGCGGGCGAGTCCGTCGTCGAGCGGTCCGGGCGCGTAGCCGAGTTCCGCGATCGCCTTGGCGGAATCGAAGAACATCTTCTTGCGCGCCATCCGGACCTCGGTGAGGCTCGCCCGGGGCGGGCGATGGGTCAACGTCCGCGCGACGGCCTCGGCGCCGAGCGCAAAGCCGTACGCGACCGCATAGGGAATCTTCCAGCGGGGCGCGGGAATCCCGGCGATCCGCGCGAGGCGCCGCAAGAGTTCCTCGAGCGTGAGATTTTCGCCGCCAAGAATGTACTTCTCGCCGACCCGGCCACGCTCGGCCGCGAGCAGATGGCCGCGCGCCACGTCCTCGACGCAGACCAGATTGAGGCCAGTCTCCATGAAGGCCGGCATCCGACGGTTGAGAAAATCCACGATAATCCGGCCGGTCGGTGTCGGCTTGAAGTCATCCGGGCCGATCGGTGTCGAGGGATTCACGATTACGATCGGGACCCCCTCGCGGGCCGCCTTGAGGGCTTCCTGCTCGGCGATAAACTTGGAGCGTTTGTACGGCCCGACCATCGCCGCGAGACCGACCGGGGTGGTCTCGCGCCCGATACCGTCGGCGGCGATACCGAGCGCGCCGACGGTGCTGGTATAGACCAGCCGCCGCACGCCGGCCGCGCGCGCCGCCGCGATCACGTTGCGCGTCCCGTCGACATTCGCCGCGTACATCGGCGCCTCGTCGGCGACCCAGAGGCGATAGTCGGCGGCGACGTGGTAAATCTCGTCGCAGCCCCGCGCCGCCGCTTCCAGCGAGCGGGCGTCGCGCAGATCGCCGACCGCGCGCTCGCACGCGACGCCATCGAGCCCGCGCAGGTCGGCGTCGCGCCGCACGAAAGCGCGCACTTGCGCACCATCAGCGACCAAGGCCCGTACAACGTGACATCCGACGAAGCCGTTCGCACCGGTGACCAGAGCCGTTCGCGCGCCGAGCGACACGCTCATCCGCTGGTCACGCGGCCGCGGCCACGCGCGCGACGATCGCCGCGGCGGCGGCGTGCCCGGAGACGACGGCGCTTTCGATCGTGGCCGGCAAGCCGGTCTGGATCCAGTCGCCGGCCAGGAAAAGATTCGCGAACGGCGTGGTAACCGGCGGGCGCCGCGCGTCGGAAAGCGGATCGGCCGCGATCGTCGCCTGTTTCTCCTTGAGCACCAGGGCTTTGAGCACCTGCGCCTGACGCGACGCCGGAATCATGGCGTGCAGGTCGCTGACCACCGTCGCGACCAGTTCGTCGTTGGAACGATCCACCAGATTGCGCGCACCGCTGATCACGAAGCTCAGATAACCGGGATGACGCTGGCCGTGCTGCGTGAAGATACGCCGCTTGTTGAACAACCATTGCGTCGTAGTGCCGATAAAACAGACGAAGGGCGACTGCGTGACTTCGCGATCGAGCCAGAGATGCACGCAGATAATCGGCGAGCTTTTAATTTCGTCGAGTCCGCTGAAGGCCGGGTCGGTCGACGCGCCCTCGGGGAGCATCTTCAACAGCCGATCGGGCGTCACCGCCGCGATAAAATTGGCGGCGCCGAGACTCCGTCCGTCGCGCAGACGGAGCCGCGCGACACGCCCATCCTCGTCGAGTTCAAACCGTTCGACAATCGCACGACAAGCCACCACGCCGTCACGCCGTTCGATAAAATTACGCGCCGCCTCGCAATAAAGATCACTTAGCCCAACCGTCGAGTAGAGGAACGCCGAATCGCCGCGGCGCGAGAAGAACGCGCGCTTCATCACCTCGGCGAGCAGCGCGGCCGACGCCAGCGTGGGATCCTCGTTGAGCGTCGCGATCGCCACCGGATACCAGAAGCAATTGCGCGCGCGTTCGCCCTGCCCGCTCAGATCCATGAACTCCGCGACTGTCATCCGGGCGAGGCGCGGCCGCGCGAAGCGGCGCAAATAGAGCAGACGCATACCGGCGCCGGCCAGCTTGACGCGCTGCGCGAGCGTCAGGTGGCGATAACCCAGGATCGGCCCGGCCATGTGCAGCGGTCCCGGCAGCGGCAGAGTCCGCACCGTCGCGCGACGCCCCGGCCCCTCGAGCATCTCGATCGCCAGATTGCGCTGCGCCACGAGCCGGTCCCGCGTCCCGATGCGCTTCAGAAACTCGAGCGTCGCGTGGTAACAGCCCATCATCACGTGCTGGCCGTTATCGACGAAATCCTCACTGTCCGGATCGGGGAACGAATACGCGCGACCGCCGAGCGCCGGCTTGCTTTCGAGCAGCGCGACGCGAAAGCCGCGATCGGCCAGCGCCACGCCGGCGCTCAGCCCGGCGAAGCCGCCACCGATAATCGCCACGTCTTTGGCTTCGACCGCCACCCGGCTAGCTCGCGCGCGCGAAACGGGTTCCGGCCCAGGCGCGTCCGACGAGCAGCAGTTTGCGCGGCGCGGAGACGCTGAGGCGGCCGTCAAAGACGCGATAGCCCGACCGGCTGATCCGTTCGAGCAGCGCGCTGTAAATCAGGCGCATGCCTTCCGCCGCGACCATCGAAGACTTGTCCTCCGGGGCCAGCGCGGCAGCCGCCTCCTGATAGAACTGGCGCGCCCGCGCCGCCTCGAACTCCATCAACTGGTTGAAGCCCGGCGTATAGGCGGATTGCAAAATCTCCTGCTCACTGACGCCGAAGCGCGCCAAATCCTCGAGGGGCAGATAGATCCGATCGCGGGCGGCGTCCTCGCGCACGTCACGCAGGATGTTGGTCAGTTGAAAGGCGAGGCCGAGCCGTTCGGCGTAAACGCGCGTCGCCGGATTACGGTAGCCGAAAATCTCGATACAGATCAGGCCGACCGCCGACGCCACCCGGCGGCAGTAGAGACTCAGCTCGGCGAAGGTGGCGTAGCGTTTGCGCGTCAGATCCATCTCGACGCCGTCGATCACTTCCTCGAAGTAGCGCTGCGGAATATTGAAGCGGCGGACGTTATCGGCCAGCGCGCGCGAGACCGGGCGCTCCACCGCGCCGTTGAAGACCTTCCGCAGTTCCTCCCGCCAGCGTTCGAGCAACATCGCCGGTTGGGCGACGGCGCCGTCGTCCGCGATATCATCGACGAACCGGCAGAACGCGTAAACGGCGTACAACGCGCGGCGCCGCTCCGCCGGCAGCAGCATGAACGCGTAATAGAAGTTCGAGGAGGACTGGCGAGTTACTTCCGCGCAGCGTGCATAGTCTTCTTCGCAAGCGATTGCCGATTCCACCACTCTCCCCACTCTACCTCAAGCGGCCAGCCGCCCGCGCCAGGCGTTCCATCCTGTGCGCAGATAGTCGAGCTTGGTCAACTGCGGACGCCGCGCGAAGACGTCGCATCCGATTCGCTCGATCGCGCGTAGAATCGCGAGTCCGCCCCCGGCGAACATCAGCACGTCACGGCTGAGGCGCGCGTCAACCATCCGATGCAGCTCGGCGCCACGGCGGATAAGGTCGCGCGCGCATGCGATCTCATGCCGCATCAGCGCGACGAACGCCGGCGTCGCGCGGGCCGCTCGCAGATCGGCGGCCGTCACACCGAAGCGCGCCATATCCTCGCGCGGGATATAGATCCGATCCTTCGTCAGGTCGACGGCGACATCCTGCCAGAAGTTCGCGAGCTGCAATCCGCTGCAGACCAGGTCCGCGAGACCTTGACGCTCGGCGTCGCGATAGCCGAACAGGTAGAGGACCAGTCGTCCGACCGGATTCGCCGAACAACGCGAGTATTCCAGCAGATCGGCGAGCGTGTCGTAGCCCTGAAAATCGAGATCGCTGCGGAAGGCGGTAAGCAGGTCGACGAATGGTTCGCGTGGAATGTCGAAACGTTGCACCGTGTCGGCCAGCGCGACCATCACCGGATGGCGCGGGGCGCCGCGGAAGGCCAGGTCCAGCTCGGCTTCCCATGCGTCGAGCTTGGCGCGGCTCCGCTCTTCGTCGGCGTAGTCGTCGGCTATCCGCGCATAAGCGTAGATCGCATGCATATGCGGCCGCATCGCGCGCGGCATGAGCCACGAGGCGACGGTGAAGTTCTCGTAATGCGAGCGGGCGAGGTCGCCACAGAAGGCATACGCCGCGGCGAGTTCCGCACGGCTGCTCGCTCCGGCCGGCGCCACCTCCGTCGTGGCTGGCGTACCCCCTGCGACCCTTTTCGCGCTGAGCGCCACGGACTCTCTAAGCGGCGGCGGCCGCGATACCCTCGCGCGCGGCCCGCCGCGCCCAGCCGTCGGTCTCGAGCAGATCTTCGAGCGTCCGCGCCGGTCCATGCGAATGACGATTCATGATCGCTTCGATCTGCCGAGGAATTTCGGTGAAGGCGAGCCGCCCGGCCAGAAAGCCCGCGACCAGCTCCTCATTGGCGGCGTTCAGGCAAGCCGGCATCGTGCCCCCCGCCTCCAACGCGGCGAAGGCGAGACGCAGGCACGGAAAGCGGCCGGTGTCCGGCTCCTCGAAAGTCAGCGGGCCACATCCCACCAGCGAGAGCGGCGGCAGATACGCGAGCGGGAGGCGTTCCGGCCAGGCGAGCGCAAAGGCCACCGGGATGGCCATGTCGGGCACCGCCATCTGGGCAATCACCGAACCGTCGATCATCTCGGCCATCGAGTGCACGACGCTCTGCGGATGGATGACCACGGAAATTTCCGCCGGTTTGAGATCGAACAGCCAGCGCGCCTCGATTACTTCGAGCCCCTTGTTCATCAGGGTGGCCGAATCGATCGTGATCTTGTTGCCCATCCGCCAGGTGGGATGGTTGAGCGCATCCTTGATCGTAATCGACCGGAAGCGGTCGGCTGGCCACTGGCGAAACGGTCCGCCCGAAGCGGTAAGAATAATCCGTTTCAGTGCGGCGCGCGGCTTGCCTTCGAGGCACTGGAAGATCGCGTTATGTTCGCTATCGACCGGCAGGAGTTGCACGCCGTGATCACGCACGGCGCGGGTCACCAGCTCACCCGCGATAACCAGCACTTCCTTGTTGGCGAAGGCGATATCCTTGCCCGCCCGGATCGCGGCGAGCGTGGGGCTCAAGCCCAGCGCGCCCACCAGCGCCGACATCACGAGCTTGGCCGCCGGATGGGTCGCAACCGCGATCGTGCCCTCAACGCCATGCAGAATCGTGGGCGCGAGCGGGCGGACGCGGGCGGCGAGGTTTTGCGCGAGCGCCGCCGACGCGACCGAAACCAGCTCCGGCTGAAAGCGTTGAATTTGCTGCGCGAGCAGTTCGACATTACGTCCGGCGGCCAGCGCCGTCACGCGGAAGCGTTCCGGAAAGCGGCTGACGACGTCGAGCGTGGTGACGCCGACCGAGCCGGTGGAACCAAGAATCGCAAGCGATTTCATTGGTGCATCCTCGTCACGGTCAGTGGGTCGCGCGCTCCGCCAGCCGCCGGCGGAAGCGGCCAAGCGCCATCAGCGGAAAATAGTGTGCGTACATGTGATAACGCAGGTAAAAGTGATTCGGAAAGCCGGTACCGGTGAAGTCCAGGTCTTCCCAGCGGCCGGCGGCATTCTGCCGCTCGAGCAGCCACGCCACCCCGCGCATCACATTGTCGCTGAGTTCGTCCTCCGCCGCCAGCAGGCCGATAATCGCCCACGCGGTCTGCGACGGCGTGGGATTGCCCTTGCCCTTGAGGGTGGCATCCCG
>JBKQPD010000277.1:0-65851 GCA_052145175.1 Binataceae bacterium (SeqCode)
GGCTTTCTTTCCATCCTTGCTCTTGGCATCCTTGTTCATGGCGGCCTCCTCCTCTTACCCAACCCGATCTTCCGATCGGGCGAGGAATGCCGCCACTCAAATCTCAACAATCTTCAGGACATCGCCCTTCTCCTCCCTTATTGCCTCATCTCCTTCGTTGTCTCGACGCTCGGCAAAGGATGCGCCAAAAACCGCGGCTTGTTGCCGCGGACGCAAAGCTTCGTCGATAGCTGGCGGGGCTGTTTGATCGCTACCGCTGTTTCTCTCATCTTGCGCCCGAGCGCAACCCGCACCGCGCTTTTGAACTAGCGGCTCTCTTTGGATCGAGAACCGCGTTTAAGACTAAAGTTGCGAGCCTTCCTGGAGAGCCCAGCCGTTAGCGGTCAATTGCTGGCGGGCGAGCGGGGTCATTTTGCCCGTGGTCCAAAGTACACGATTCTGCAAGCCGAGCAACTGCGGGTCGGTCGCAAACCCCGCGATGCGCGGTGTCCACGACACATAATCGACCGGGGCGGGCATTATCACGGCGCCATTCTGATCGTATGCGACCAGTACGCCCGGCACCTTGATTTTGGTGATAGCGCCTTTCTGCTGATTCCACTGACCGAGCATGCTCAGCGAGGTCACCAGGAACCGCGCTTGATATTCTGTCATTACGTTGCCCAAAGCGACGGCGGCCGCGCGACGTCCCGGAATGGGGCCCAAACCTTCGAGTTGATGCACTGCTGTAACTTGCAGGCTCAACGGAATCGCGGAGTTGTGACTGAAAGTCGAGATTTCCGCCTTCGAAAGTCCGAAGCTGGCCAGTTTCTTTTCGACGAGGAGAATCAGATCGCCCTTCGGCGTTTGATAAACGAGATCGTCGGTGAACTCCGTCCCCGTGATAATGATGGAGCCGGGCACGGCCATCATCGCGGTGTTGACCACCATACGGGCGGAGAACATGACCCAGGCGACGTGATTCAGCCGTTTAGTGAGGATCGGATCGGAACTGTAGGGATCGACGTGAAGCTTTCTCGCCAGCTTCCGGCGGACGTCGTCGTAACCCAAAGCGGTGAGGGTGACGCTGCCGGTCTCGGCGGCCGTTTGTGATGCACGCTGCCCGCCGCTCTCCGAAGAATTGGTCGCCGTCGAATAGATTGTTTTCGCGCCAAGGTCGACGCGGCCAAAGAATTCCCCTACTCCACTCGGCAGCCCGGTCACCGTGTCCATCGGATGCATCACCATCTGCGCGGCGTCGGTAACCGGACGTGCGGCGCTCGCAGCGAGCGCTTTGGCAAATTCCGCGGAGTTGCTCATGTTGTCCAGTTGCGCGATCGCGGGAACTTCGGACAATCGTACTTTCAACAAATCGAGACTTTCGATCTGATAGGTTCCAGCGTCGTCATGAAAGACGTCGGAACTCGCGACGATTGTGTACTCGCCCATCGCGCCATTGGTCGCGACCTGTTGCCCAACCTGAAAGCCAGGCCCGGATTGCATGGTTGCGTCCAGCAGTTCATTGATGCTGACGACGGGCGGTTGCTCGAACTGGCCCGCCGGCGTCCCTGGGGCCGGGGTCGGCATGCTGGGAGGCTGGACGGCCACCGGCGGCGGGGGCGGCGGCGCCGCATTTTCGCTCGCGGTCTGTTGTGCTTGAGGCGGCTGAGACGCCGTGGATTGTGCGCAGCTCGACAATAAAACGGAACTCAGCAGTAATCCAATGGTAGCGATTCCCAGCTTACTGTTTGGCGTCATTAACCTTAATTTTGTCAGCGTCGATTCAGAGATCATTTGGCAAATACCCTTCGGCACAGATTATTGAGCGGCGAACAACGGCCAGACGCCGCTCCGCTGCGAGAATAATGAAACGCTTATCGCGTACTTTGTCAGCAAGGCCGAGGGCGTTGCTATTGTACCTTCGTACAATGGCGAGCGTTCGGTGGGACGCGCACCATGTGATGGTCGTCAAAGTTCAAATGCTTGCAGAGGTCTCCGCGCGGAGCCGGGTAATTGCAGAAGAAAACGAGCGCGACAGTGATCGTGGTGGATAACGACGTCTCTGTCCGCCGCGCGCTGGAACGACAGCTCCAGATTTTGGGATTTGACGTATTGGTCTTTCCGAGCGCAGAGGAGCTGCTGGCCTCCCAGTTTCCAACGGATAACGCTTGCCTGCTGTTGGACGTCTACATGCCGGAAATGAGCGGGATCGAACTTTGCCAGAACTTGGTCACTGCAGGACGATGTCTGCCGACGGTCCTGATGAGCGGGCGCGACGACCACGAGACCAGACAAATCATGCGTCAAGCCAAACCGGTCGCGTGCTTATTCAAACCGTTCGATGAAAAAAGCCTTCTAGGTGCGATCCGCAAGGGACTGCGCAACGTGCCTAAGTTACCACGGTAAGCGTTAAGACCCCATTAAATTACCCGACCAGGTCGTCCTACAGCCGCCGCTGGTCTTTATTCCGTGTGCTGTCACGGCGCACGACCGTGGTATCACGACGATTTTTGCGATAAAGTGCGCTCGCTGGTGGTGTTGTCACTACTGTATTGGCGCAACTGTATTGCGCAACGAACGTCGCGAACTGATGAGAACGCCTGCTGCCACCAAAACACGGGCTAGCCGTTACCTGATCCCGCGCAATCCCCACCCACAGCGGGACATTAAGGGCTTCGAGTCGCTCGTGGACGAACTATCGATGGCGATGACGCGGGCTCCGGCCGCCGCGGTCGACCGTGAAATCGAGAGCTGGTTGGGCAAGATTTGCCAAGCATTGGACCTTGATCGAAGCGGCATCTATGAGCGCGATGCGCCGGATCAGCAGGTGCGCGTGACACACACCTGGGTTCGGGCGGACGTCCCGCCATTTCCGCAAAATTTTGATCCGGAAAAGGTCCTCAAGACGCTTACTGACTGGGTGTTAGCAGGCAACTCGTTTACGTTTTCGCATCCCGGCGAAATTCCGGAGGATATGCCGGACGCGAGGCTTTTCGTTGAACGATACGGTCCTAAAGCTTCCGTAGTCCTCCCGATGTGGGCCGGCGACCGAGTCATCGGAGCGGCGAGTTTTGACAAGTTACGGTCTGCTCGGCAATGGTCGCCTGAATTGCTCCATCACCTTGCTTTCGCGGTGCGGCTCTTTGGCAGCGCGATCGAACGCAAGCAGTCCGAAATGGCGTTACAGGCGGCCCAGACCAATCTCAGGATCGCGTCGCGCCGCAACACGATGAGTGAACTCGTCGCCTCGCTTGCCCACGAAATCAACCAGCCCTTAGGCGCCATTCTGAGCAACCTCGGAGGTGTTGGGCGTCTGCTATCGCGGAAGAATGCGGAACCCGCGATGGCCTTGGCCGCGATCAGCAACGCGATCGAAGATACCAAACGTGCCGCTGAAATTATCAGGCGCATCCGGTTCATGTTCACCAGACACGCGCCGCGTAAAACCACGCTCGACATAGAGGCGCTGGCTGCCGAAGTCGTACAGCTGACCGCTGGCGAGGCTGCGTCCCGGAAAATCCGGGTTCAGATCGAGGTCGTGGCATCTGTGCCAAGGATTATTGGCGATCGTGTCGAGCTACAGCAGTGCGTGATGAATTTGCTCATGAACGCCCTTGACGCCACTGCGGAAATCAAAAACCACCACCGCGAAGTAACGATCAAGATCGGTGCAGAAAAGACCGGATGGATTCGCGTGAGCGTGTGCGATAACGGCGTCGGGATTGACCCATCGGTTGCCAACCGCCTGTTCGAGCCGTTTGTTACGACCAAGAACGAAGGAATGGGAATGGGTCTATTTGTGGTCCGATCCATAGTACAGAATCACGGCGGCAAAATCTGGGCGACAGCTAATCCCGACCGTGGCACGACGTTCTCCTTCACACTTCCCGCCGCTCAAAAGCGCTTTGCCCAAGTGTCGAAACGCGCCTAGCGTACCACGTCAGCGGCAATTGTTGTGCGGCTGGACGGTCTTCTCAGCTCACCTAACCAGCTTAAGTGCGGGTGGAGAGATCTGAAGGATTCCAGCCATGCGAACCAATTCGGCGAGCGAGCCTGCGTGCATTTTGTTCATCACCTGGCCGCGATGTGCCTTAACGGTCCTCTCCGTTGCGCCCAGTACGGCTCCCACCTGCTTGTTAAGCAGCCCCGTGGTAATCAGAACGAAGACTTCGCGTTCGCGAGGCGTCAGCGTACTCTGGCGTTTTTCGAGTTCGATGCGCTGGATCTGCTCGGCGCGCTGCTTACGCGACAGATCGGCGCCGCGCCTTATAGAGGCCAGTAGCGCTTCATCGTCGACCGGCTTTTCGAGAAAATCCACCGCACCCTGCCGCATTGCATGCATCCCGAGTGCCAAATCGCCGTGGCCGGTGATGAAAACTATCGATACGTGAGGAATCGTGCGCTTGAGTATCTGTTGAAGCTGTAATCCATTCATTCCCGGCAGGAAATTATCCATCACGATACAGTCGAAGACGCTTGTGTGAGAGACCTCGAGAAATTCTTCGGCAGAGGTATGTGAAGCGACCTGAAATCCAGCAGTACCGAGCTGGAAGACCAACGCCTGTCGCAACCGCTTGTCATCTTCGACTACCGCAACCTTGATAATCTCGGTCGCTGCACGAATATTGGCGTCTGGGACATGTTTTGCCTTGCTGGAACGAAAATCAATCGCGATATCTGGAGCTGGCACAGTGCTGCCTCTCAGGGCGTGGCTACGAGACGTGCGCAAGCTTGTCACCCTTCAGGGTTGTCAAGCAATGGGACCTCTGGTCGATATGACAGATATTGGTTACCAAATGATGACAACGCGTCGAGGCGTAATCGATGCTTCGCGCAAACGGGTTTGGTCTGCACCATTCGATACGATTGACTGAGGGTTGATGACAGGGGATCCGAGTGTCAGTTGAAGAGTCCAAGATTGAGCAAGAAGAAGAAACAAAGCGGAAAACCAACCAAGACAAGAGACATTCGCGAGACTGGGCCGGCGAGGTCGTTCCCGGTGCCGACAAAGGCGCATCACGTGCTTCGGATGCTTACTTGGCTGTCCCCTATAGCGATCTTAGCCATCGTCACCGTCGCGCTCGTGGCGCGATCGCTGCGTGAATCTGCTCGTCCCTTGATTGCCTCGAACCGGTCCACGATGACCGACGCGAAGTTCGTGGGGGCCGCTGATTGCGCCACCTGTCACGGGCGAGAGGATGCGCTGTGGCGCGGCTCGCATCATCAGCTGGCGATGCAGTCGGCCACGAATTCCACCGTCCTGGGCGATTTCAACAACACAAGTTTCAGCAACAATGGGATCACTTCGACCTTCTTTCGCCGCGCCTCGAAATTTATGGTACGCACCGATGGACCTGACGGGGCCCTTCATGACTACGAAATCAAGTACACATTTGGCGTCTACCCGCTGCAGCAATACCTTATCGAGATGCAAGGCGGACGCCTGCAGGCGCTTGGGATTGCGTGGGACAGCCGCCCACCGGAGCATGGGGGCCGGCGCTGGTTCTTTCTTTATCCGGGCCAAAAAATCACCTATCGGGATTCCCGCCACTGGACCGCCATCGATCAGACCTGGAATTTCATGTGCGCGGATTGCCACTCGACGAATGTCCGCAAGAATTACGACCCGCGGACGCGTACGTACGCTACCAGATATGATGAAATCGATGTCGCCTGCGAAAACTGTCACGGTCCCGGATCAAACCACGTGGCTTGGGCGAAGAAAGAGAACGGTTGGGAGAGATTTGAGCGGGATCGTGGGCTGACTATCGCGCTCGCCGAACGCAACGGGGTTTCATGGTCAATCGATCCCTTTACCGGCAATCCCCGGCGCAGCGCGCCGCGGGCCTCGGAACACGAAATCCAGCTCTGCGCGCGCTGCCATTCGCGTCGCGGTGAGATTCACGAAGACTACGTCCATGGCCAACCCGTCGGCGACGATTATCGCGTTGCGTTGCTCGATGAAGACCTTTATTTCCCGGACGGCCAAATCAAGGGCGAGGTCTATGAGTACGGCTCTTTCATCCAGAGCAGGATGTTTCAAGCGGGCGTAACGTGCAGCGATTGCCACGAACCGCACAGTCTTAAGCTGCGCGCCGACGGCAACAATGTCTGTCTGCAATGCCATTCCAGGCAAAAGTACGAATCACCAAAACATCACTTCCACCCGATAGGATCCTCGGGCGGTCAATGCGTCGAATGTCACATGCCGACCCGGACCTACATGGTCATCGATGCGCGACGCGACCACAGTCTTCGGATTCCGCGGCCAGACCTATCCGTCAAGCTCGGCACGCTCAATGCCTGTACCAATTGCCACGCGGGGAAGTCCGCCCAATGGGCCTCGGATTCCTTGGAGAAATGGTACGGACGCACACCTGTCGGCTTCCAGCATTTTGCCGAAGTGCTTCATGCGGGGGTGGAGCGCGCACCGGGCGCCTACCAAGCGCTCAGCGTCTTGACCGCCGATCGCGAGCAGCCTGCGATCGCTCGAGCCACTGCACTTTCTATGCTTGCGACCTATGCTCCGGCTCCGACCGACACGGCGATTCGCACCGGGGTCGCCGACGATTCGGCGCTGGTTCGACGCGCCGCTGCCCGAGCGCTTGCAAACTCTGCGCCCGCCACGAGCGCCGCCATTCTGGCTCCGCTGCTTAGCGATCCAGTGCGCGCCGTGCGAAACGAAGCCGCCGAAGTGCTCGCGGGGGTGCCCGCAGGCACGTTTCCCGCCGATGTTGCAGTGTCGTTCGGCCGGGCCACTGAGGAGTACATTGCCGGTCAGGAATTGAACGCCGACCGACCGGAAGCACACATGAATTTGGGGCTGCTCTACGCGAAGGAAAATCGCTTCGACAGGGCCGAGGCGGAGCTCAAAACTGCCTTGTTACTCGACCCCACCTTTGCCCCTGCGGCGGTTGATCTGGCCGATCTGTACCGCGAGCAAAACCGGGATCAGGCGGGTGAACGCATTCTCTACGACGCTATCGAGCGTTCGCCCAATGACTCATCGCTTCAGCACGCACTCGGTCTGCTGATGGTGCGTGAGGGGCGCCGGGCGCAGGCGCTTGTCTTGCTGGCCGCGGCTGCGCGCCTCGATCCAGGCAATGCCCGCTTTGCCTACGTCTATGCCGTTGCGTTGAACGACGCCGGTCAAACCGGCCCCGCAATCGAGACGTTGGAGGCTTCCGTCAAAGTACATCCTTATGATCGTAATTCACTCGCCACGCTCGTGACTTTCCTGAAACAGGCGGGTAATCCCGTTAAGGCGCTCAGCTACGCGCAACGCTTGGAAAAACTCGAGCCGGACAATCCAGAAGTAGGCCAGATGCTGGAGGAGCTAAACAGCCACGCACATCGGTGAAAAAGCTTGGGGTGATCTTTAGATGGGCTCGTCTTTGCGTTGTCGTGCGCTGGAGTCGTTCGGATGTGGGTTTGTTCGGGCGGCGGTTTCTCAAGAATACTGTCGGCGAGTTGACTTTGACGGGTGATGCCGCAGCACGACGCGCCCGTTCGAGATTTCAGTTAGTTGCGATACGGTAGCGGTGAACTGACAGCCCGGCCTTTCTACTACTATGGCATCGGACCAAGGGTCCGATTCGGCACGATGCGGTTGCACGACCTTATTATCTCGGGTCGCGCGTAAACGACCGGCCAGGATCTATGCGGCAGGACGAGCAAGGTGAAGTCTCATTCGAACAGGCGAGCGACGCGACGCTGGTCGTGCGACTGTCGGGTTCGTGGTGCTTGCGGAACGACATGCCGGCGGCGTCGTTGCTGGCCGAACAGCTCAAAGCGGTTACCCCCAAGCGCGTGCTTTTCGATTCCTCGCCGATCACCAATTGGGACAGCTCCCTGATCGCATTTCTCACGCAATCGAGCGAAATTTGCCGCGCCCACGGAATCAAGCAGGACCGCGGCGGCCTGCAAGACGGCCTCAGGCACCTGGTGGAACTGGCCGAGGCGGTACCCGAAAAGACAGGGGCGCGCAGCGCTAGCGTTCGACCCTCGTTCTTGACGCGGGTGGGTAACGCCACTATCGGTTACGGCCATGCCGTCGGCGAGTTTCTTTCTTTCCTCGGCGAGCTGTCTGTGGCGCTCGCGCGATTCCTGCGCGGCAAAGCGCGTTATCGCAGGGTCGATTTGCTGGAGGCGATTCAGCAGTGTGGGGCGGAAGCGGTGGGGATTGTCAGCCTCATTGCCTTTCTGATCGGAGTGATCCTCGCGTTTATGGGCGCGGTGCAGCTCTCGCAGTTCGGCGCGTCGATCTACGTCGCGGACCTGGTTGGTATCGGGATGGTTCGCGATATGGGCGCGATGATGACGGCGATTATCATGTCAGGCCGTACCGGCGCGGCGTTTGCGGCAAAACTCGGCACCATGAAGGTGACTCAAGAGACCGACGCGCTCACCACCATGGGGATCTCACCGCTCGAATTTCTGGTACTGCCGCGCGTCCTGGCGCTGATCATCATGATGCCGTTGCTGTGCCTGTTCGCTGACTTGATCGGAGTCTTTGGCGGGCTGTTCGTTGGCGTCAGCATGTTGGGTCTCGCCCCTGGCAGCTATATGCGGGAGACGATCTCGACGCTGACCCTCACCAATCTGTTCGGCGGGCTGCTTAAGGCTACCACGTATGGCGTACTGATCGCGATCGCTGGTTGCCTGCGCGGCTTTCAATGTGGCAACAGCTCCTCGGCGGTCGGCGACGCGGCGACGCAGGCCGTCGTCATGTCGATCGTAATGGTCGTTGTGGCCTGCGGCCTGTATGCCGTCGTTTTCAACATGCTCGGGATCTGAGCGCAAAGTCATGGCCATCCCCACCGCTCAATCGCAAACGTCGAACGCCGAAGCTGCGATTACGGTCCGCAACATGACCATGGCGTATGGCAGCTTTATCCTGATGCGCAACCTCAACTTCGTGGTTCGGCGCGGCGACATCTTTATCATCATGGGCGGCAGTGGATGTGGCAAAAGTACCGTTCTACGCCACCTGATTGGACTTAAGGAGCCAGCGACCGGCGAGATCATCTACGGCGATATAAATTTCACCCGCGCCGGCCCCGAGGTTCGCGAGCAGTTGCTTCGCCGATTCGGAATTCTCTATCAGAGCGGCGCTCTTTGGAGTTCGATGACGCTCGCGGAAAACGTCAGTCTACCGCTTGGCGAGTTCAGCAATCTGAAGCCGGCGCAGATTCGGGAGATCGCCGCCTTGAAGCTCGCCCTTGTGGGGCTGAAAGGATTCGAGGATTTTTACCCCAACGAAATCAGCGGCGGGATGCAGAAGCGCGCCGGGATCGCGCGCGCGATGGCGCTGGATCCCGATATCCTGTTCTTTGATGAGCCTTCGGCCGGCCTGGATCCAATCAGCTCCCGGTTACTTGACAACCTGATTTTGGAGTTGCGTAACAGTCTTGGAACCACCATCGTGGTCGTCACCCATGAGCTCGCGAGCATTTTCACCATCGGCAACAACTGCGTTTTCCTTGACGCCGAATCGAGGACCCAGATCGCGACGGGCGACCCCAAGGAGCTGCGCGCGCATTCGCAGGACCCGCGGATCGCGACTTTTCTCACCCGCGGCGAAAAAGGAGGCGACCTGACGCAAAGCCATGGCTAAGCGTGTCAGTCCGGCGGTCATCGGCGCATTCGTCGTGAGCAGCTTCGCGGTTCTGGTTGCGGCCATCGTGGTGGTCGGTTCAGGTCGCCTGTTTACTAAGCCACTCACCTTTGTCTGCATGTTTCAGGGAGACTTGAACGGCCTGAAAGTGGGAGCCCCAGTCAAGTTCAGGGGCGTCCAGATCGGTTCGGTCGCCGCGATCAAACTCTATCTGTCGCCGGACGAAGGGCGTCTGCGGCCGGGCATTACCCAGCTATGGTTGCCCGTGATCATCGAGCTCGATCCCGCTCTAATCACCAGGCGGGGAGGAACCGGTGCCGTGCTGCAGCAGACTGGTTTCGCAGAGGCGATCAAACGCGGGGCGCGCGCACAACTCAATGTCGAGAGCCTTCTCACCGGCCTTCTGTATGTCGATCTCGATATTCGCCCCAAGGCGCCACTCAATCTCGTGCTCGAGCCCGGAGGACGTTACCCGGAGATTCCGACCGTCCCGACCACCATGGAAGCGGTCCAGAAGCAGGCTACCGAAGCATTGGCGAAATTCGAGCAGATCGACTTCAAAACGTTAGCTGTCTCGATTACCGACGCTGCCAACTCGATTAGAGCGCTGACCAGCTCGCCCGAGCTCAAAGCTACGCTCGATTCTCTCAAACAAACCACAGCCAATCTCAACACCACAATCATCGCAATTCGTGCGACCATTAACAACGCCAATGCGAAAATCGGTCCGCTTGTGTCGAGCCTGCAGAAAAACTCGCAAGAGGTTAACTCCACGCTCGCGGAGACCCGGACTGCCCTGGTTGACCTTCAGTCGACGCTCGATCCTGACTCGCCCCTGGCGGTCCACTTGAACGAAACGCTTGATCAATTGACTGAAACCACGCGCTCGATAGGCGCCTTCACCGATTACCTGCAGCGCAATCCTTCCTCACTGATACGGGGAAGATACGTTCCCGCGAAAGATCAATAATTAATGAACAATCCGTGCAAGGTAATGGTGTTTGCGGCCTGCCTGGCGATGCTGGGGTGCTCGCCGCTCGCGCCCCGCCAGGACTATACGAAGTTCTTTGTACTCACGCCGCTGTCCGATCGCACGAATCCACCGTCTTCGGCGCCTGATTCGAAAATTGCAATTGGCATTGGTCCAATTGACTTTCCCGACTACTTGAAGCGGCCGGAGGTCGTAAAACGCGCCACGCCGAATCGGCTCGACGTTTCCCCGGTCGATCGCTGGGGCGAATCCTTGGACAAGAACTTCGAGCACGTATTGGCTCAGAACCTTGCCCAACTGCTTCAGACTGATCGGGTTGAAAAATACCCATGGTCGCGACACACACCAATCGATTACCAGATAGTCATTTTTGTCGAGCGCTTCGAGACCACTGCCGACGGCCAGGCGCAATTGAACGCACGATGGATTATCAAAGATGGCGCGACGGACAAGGATCTTTACGCCTCCGAAACCCTCGCCGCATCGCCCGTGACCGCCGTGGACGGATCCACCCCTATAGCGTTGAGCGAAGACGTCGGCACGCTGAGCAAGGAAATCGCGTCTCGCGTAAGTGCCTTAACCGTGCAACACCGCGCCGAGACCGGATTTCGGCCCGGCGTGGACTAAGATTGATATTTCTGCGCTACTGGCGCGGGTCGTTGTCTACGCCGATCGGTAGCCGAGGGCGGTTCAGGCGAAAAGAATCACGAGCTGCCGGGTTCCTGGTCCAGCGAGATTGCGACCACATTGGACAGTGTGACCACTATGTCATCCCCGACTTTCACGTGTTTCAAATTCGCTGGATTGGCCACTTTCACAGTCTCGACGACACCATCGGGGCCCGTCAAATCGACCGTCTTTTTTCTCCTGTTGATGGCGCTTATTGTCGCAACCAACTGAGTGCTCTTGCCGACCACAGCCCCCGGTACCTGCCCTGGTGCGGCGCTGGCTATTCCTTCGACCAGTGACGCGGGGGGAATGGACTCCCCAGGCTGCTTTTTGCGAATAGTTATAATTTCATAAAATCTTGCGACAAATGGTTCGCCCGGCTTTGCCGCCGCGAGATTGTATGGATTATTGACGTGAAGCGTGAGCTGCTTACCGCGCGGTCCCACAAGCGTAACGAGCTTATTCGCACGATCCACGGAAACGATTTTCCCATGGACAGTTATGACGGTGGCTGAACCGATGCCAGCAAGGTGCTCGGTGCTCGGTAGCGGCGCTACGGGTGGCGGGGCAGCGGCCGTTTGCGCGGAGTTGCCGGAGGCCCCATTGGCGGTGGGCAGCGGACCAGTTGGCGCGGAAGTTTGCGTGGCGGGCGCCCCGCCGGCATTACTCGATGGCGCATAGAAATTGCTGGACTGATTTCCCGAGCAGGCGGAGATCAACAGAACTCCCGCGGAGATAAGGGGGGCCAGCAGCAAAGAACGATAGTAACCAGATGTGGTTGAAGCCATTATTTTTCAGCACCTTCGGCAGTCTTGAACGCACTCACCATACAGCGCTTTGTTGAATCGATCTATCGATCCTTTCGTCTTATGCCTTGCTGATCATCCGCTCCTCGCCTACGGTTGCCAGTTACCCAGGTCGGGATAGATGAACTCTCGTCGATTCTTGCGGTTTTTGGTTATGTCCGCTATTTGCAAAGCAGGTTTGGTTTGGGACTCCATCAAGCACCGCTGGAACGTATTCTGCCGAAAGCTCAATGCGCTTTTTCTGCATTTTTTTCAGACTTTGTTTCGACCGTCCGCCCGAAACAATCAGATGAGAAGAATCATGGCTGAAAATACCATCGACCGTCCCGAGACGCTGGAGTCGACAGCGAGCCAAGGAGCCCGGAAAGCGTGGGGGACGGAGCTTCGCCCGGCGACCGCCGGTGCTGGCGCGGCAGTTTTGGCCGTTTCAGTCATTCTATTCCTTCAATCTTGCTCGAGTGGACAAGCGCAACCGCCGCTCGATATCGGCGGTAGTTGGAGCGGTAGCATCTATCCAGGGTGCCGCTCAACTGGTGGAGTTAATTGTTACGCGCGTCTCGTCACGTTTAGTTTCGTTCAACAAGTCTCTAACATCAGCGGCTCATACACCTGCAGTTTTGGCAACGTCGGATGCCTGGGTGATGACAACAGTGGGAAGATTGTCAGCGGAAAGATAGAGGGTGCCGACCTGTCGGACCTGCGAATCGCGTTCTCCGACGCAAGTAACTGCCTTTATCAAGGTCAGTTCACGGCAAGCGAAGGAACCGGGGCTTATATGTGTTTTGCCGGTGCTGGTCGGATCGTCGAGCAGGGCGGTTGGCACCTCAAACGAACAGGTCAGTGATCATCGATCCTTAACCGCGCTTCTGGCGGGTGGCGGGAGTTCGTTATGAGGACTTACAGGAGGAGGTAAGGCCTCAGATTATTTCTCAAGCCTCGAAATTACTGGCAAGTGGAGCTTTGATGGAGTCAGGCGGAATCGGAGATATGATGCGCAACCTCGTCGAGATGGCGGTTTTGGGTATAGAAGTCCTGGCCGTGACCGTGATTTTGATCGCGATTTTATTCGGCACCGTGCGCTACGTATTTCACTTCATCAGGCGTATCCCCGAGTCGTACGAACAGTACAAAGTTCAGCTTGGAAAGGCGCTGCTGCTGGGATTGCAATTGCTGGTGGCGGCGGATGTCATAAGGACAGTTGCTCTTGAACCCACACTGGAAAACGTGACGGTATTGGGAATGCTCGTGCTAGTCCGGACTTTTCTTAGTTGGTCGACCGTGGTGGAAATCGAAGGACGCTGGCCCTGGCGCGGCCCAGCGCAGCTAGATGAGCCAGAGCGACCAAGCGCGGACTAAACTGACGACGGCCGGCTAATTCGCGCGAAGTGGGCCACTCGGTCATACTGGATGAAGCTTCAGAGGCTCTCCGGCGGCTGGACCAGAGCCGAAGTCCACCTTTTCGCGACGCGACAAAGCCGGCAACGTAACAATCGAGATCGCGCAACGAGTATTCTACGTCGCACAACCGTGAAGCTCTCGTTGCAAGGTAGGGCTTACTTCACTGTGTAACCGCGACCCTCGAGGCAAGCGGCCATCGCGCGCTGGTACGCGCCGCGCTGACTTTGTTGTGCCGACTGCGCTGAAACTTGCTGCTGATTGGCTTGACTGGTTTTTTCGTCGCGCCGCTTGAAACCTCCTGCAAGACCGCCCATAGCCGCGCCGGCGGCGGCCCCTTTGCCTGCGTTCCCAGTGATCGCTCCACCCACCGCGCCAAGGGCTGTTCCACGAGCCGCGCCCTTCAAAACATGCGGCTGTGAGGGCTGGTAGGGCTGCGACTTAGGCGCATTCGACAAGCCAGTTTGGGGGTTGCTCGGGTCGAATCCAGTTTGCTTCACGGCCCAGGTATGGCAGTCGTAGCGATCCTTATCTTGCTTTTCCTGGCTTTGTCCCTTGGCGGGATAGATGAACATACCCGAATCCTGCGCAAGGGCGGATGTGGTTGCTAGAAGGGCGGAAAACGTCAGAACCGAGCAAAGCGATCCGAGCTTGAGATGTTTCACATTAGGCTCCCTGATAGTTGTTGTAATTGATCGGAATACCGGCAGGGGTTCCAAAGAGTCTCGTGAACTTCCCCTATCAGCCTGGTCCAAGGATGGCAGGTAATTACTTTGCGCCTCACTTCCCGATAACCCCCAGCGTGTGCCATGACTATCAGACCGAACGTACCGCAGCTATCGGACCTTTGGTCCGATCCAGCGATTGCGGTCCTTTGGATAGAGCATCGTGAAGGGTAAACCTTCGAGCGTGATTGCGTCGGGAATCGGCGTGGTGCGATAGTAGCTTGCGCCGAAGGGACGTGAAAGCGTTGGATCTCACAGCAGGAATACGAGGCTGCCGAAAGGCTTAAGGCACCACTGGCTTCTTGGGTTGCGAACATGGCGGAAATCTCGGATTTACTCACCGCCTTCTCGCCCATGGAGGCTGGACCGGGAACCTCTTTTGCGAAGCGGCTCCGGCTGGTGCACCCACAATTGGGGGCATCTTCGGTCCGTACCGCGGCGATCCTCGTGGCGGTGACCTGGTTGCCTCTATTCGCGCTCTCTTGGATGGAAGGGCTAGCCTTCGGGCGCGTAAGGATCCCCTTCTGCTACGACATCGCCGCCCACGTCCGCTTTCTGTTTGCACTGCCGGTTCTAGTGCTCGCCGAAATCCCGATCGGTCGCCGTCTGCGAGAGGTGGCGGGACTACTGCTTTCCAGCGGACTCGTCCGTTCGGAGGATGTCGGGAAGTTTCAGGAGATTTTCATTGGCGCTTTGCAGCTTCGTGATTCGCGAATCGCGGAGATCGTAATCATCATCGCGGTTTATGTCTCCACCCACACGACCATCTTTGAGGCCTCCATTCAGAGCGGTAACACCTGGTTCCGGCCCACGCCGCAGACCGGTTTGACGCCGGTGGGCTACTGGTATGCCCTCGTAGCGTTACCGGTCTTTCAGTTTTTGGTTCTCCGCTGGATCTATCGTATGGCGATCTGGAGCAAATGTCTGTTGGACGTTTCCAGACTCGATCTCAGGCTGACGCCGACCCATCCCGATCGCGCTGGGGGTCTCGGCTTTTTGAGCCAGTCGCTGCCGCCTTTCGGATTGATCCTGTTCGCGCTGAGTTCGGTCGTCTCCGGCGCTATCGCCAGCCGGATTCTTTTTGCTGGCGGTAATTTTCAAGAGTTCCAATGGAGTTACGCCGCATTGTTCGTAATTTTCGTGGTGGTTTTCGCCGGACCGCTGCTAATCTTTACGCCCAAGTTGCTTGCGCTTCAGGCTCGCGGGCTGGAGGAATACCGAACGCTGGCGACCCAGTACACGCAGTCTTTTCACCGCAAATGGGTGGAGCGGAGTGACGAGCGCCAGGAGCTGCTGGGCACGAGCGATATTGCACCGCTCGCCGGCCTCGAGACCAGCTATAAGATCATCAATAAAATGCGGTTTGTTCCGATCGACCACGGCGACTTTATTATGATGGTTGTTCCCGGGCTCATTCCGGCGGCACCCTTGCTCTTGACCGTGGTGCCTCCCAGCGTGATCGTCAAGACTTTGTTGAAGCTGATCTCCGTTGCCGCCTGACCGGCCAGGAAGACTATTCATTCTGGCTATGGCTAAAATCGTGCGCCGGTTGGAGTTCGGTGTTCCAGTTGCCGTCTTGAGACACCAATGCTAGAAGCTGCCCGCCGTTACCTTTTGCCGCGCAGGCACAGCGCCCTGCTCATAGCCGTCGTGGCCACGTTCGCGGTGCGACCGTTAATCGGTGAGAATAACTTCTCGCGTAATTTCTTCGGTGTTGCTGTTGTGCTGCTTCTGGTCGTGGCACTGTATACCGTTCAAATCGATGATTTGACAGGCGAAAAGGAAGTGCTTCTGGCTCAGCGGAAGCGCCGGATGATCATCGGATGGCTGCTGGCATTCATCGCGACTGTCGAGCGCCTGGCGTCGCCTTTTTTCCCGAGTCCTGCCCTCCTTCTAACTGGTACGCTTAGCTTTCTGCTGTTCTTTTCCTACATAACGTGGGCTCTGCTACGGAGTCTGCTTCGCCATAAGGAAGTAACGGGCCAGACCATTGCAATGTCCGTAACTGTGTACCTACTGCTCGGAGTCAGTTGGGGTTTCTTGTACGCGGTTCTGTTTCAACGCGATCCCCACGCTTTCAATTTTGGAGCACCTGCCGGGTCAACTTCTCAAGAGCCGGACTTCGCGGTACTTATTTATTTCAGCCTCACCACTTTGGCCACAGTTGGATATGGCGATATAACACCGGCAACTCTGCAGGCGCGCTATGCGTCGGTTGCGGAAGGCATCGCGGGCCAATTTTACCTGGCGATTTTAGTCGCGCGCCTGGTTGGGATGCATATGAGCCGATCGATCACCGGTTCCAGCGGTTCCAACGGAAACTCGAAGCCGACACCGCCAGCGTGATAAGTCGCTGCGTTACTAATTGTTTGCTGCTTTACGGTGCAACGCTACCGTGGGCCAGCTTGACGCTGTGCGAAATCATTAGACCAAAGTTTCCTATTTTTTCGCATTTTTAGACTGTGCTTAATGGAATGTCGTGTGACGAACAATCCGGACAAGCGAGAGCACGGCCAAGCGGCGACAGGGACCCGCCTGATGGACCGCGCGCATGCTGCGTGCTTAAATCGCCTGTCGCTACGATTTGAACGAAAAGAGGGGAACCCTTGTGCATTTGACGACTCATCTACCTCTACGAAGGTGCGGCAACCTTTGCTGGTGGCTGCTGACGATCATGACTATGGGCTGCGCCGGGGCTTCCGTCGCTCCCCAAATGAACAACCAGCCAGCCAGTAACAATCGCCCCAGCACGGTTTACGTCTACGACTTCGCTGTCGACCCGCAGGAAGTGACCTTGAATCAGGGATTCTTCCAGAAGGCCTACAGCAACATCGCCGGCGAAGATCAGGATCAGAATCAACTTCTAGTTGCACATCAAACCGCGCAGGCGTTGGCCGCGGCTATGGTGCAGGAGCTGCAGGGCCTGGGGTTCACGGCCAGTGAGGTTGCGCGGGGCCAGCAGGTCACCGGCGACAACGCCCTTGTTGTCGATGGCGAGTTCACTGACATCAACGAGGGCAACAAGCTGCGCCGCATGGTGATCGGGCTCGGGTTCGGACAATCAACGCTCGACACGCAGGTCCGCGTTTTCCAGATGGCCGGTGGCTCTACGCAACAGATAATGACCTTCACCACCCACGCAGATAGCGGTTCGATGCCCGGAGCCGCCATCGCTGGCGCACCCGGAGCGGCCGCCGGCGGAACCGCGATGATCGTCTCGGCAGGGGTGAATGTAGCGGCCGGCGGGGTCAAGAACTTCACCTCTGGAATGGGCTACCTCTCCAAGAAGAGCGCGGATAAGGCCGTCGCGTATATGTCGCAGTATTTCGCGACACAGGGCTGGATCCCGCAAAGCCTGGCGACTAGCCCCGGCTAACTCCGAAACGCCAACTAAGCCCGGGCGGTCTCGGCCGCAATGATTTGCTGAGCCGCAGTTCGGCGCCCCAAGCAGTCGCGGCAAGCTGACAGCGGACACTCGGTCTGTTAAGAAAAGCCCTGGTAAACCCACGCAAAGGAAGACGAGCTTCAATTGACCAGCAGGAGGAACCGATACATGAAACATCTAGCGGGGATCAAAGTGAGCCCTAAATGGGAGCGATCCCTTGGGCTCGTCATACTTTTCGCGATGCTAGCCGGGTGTGCGCAGACCGTGTCATCGCAACCGGCGGTCGTGAATCAGGTTGCGAGTGGAGAAAATTCCGCCGCGTCAGGCTTCTTCGGGAGCGACCTTTCTTTGCTTCAGCCCGGCCAGGAAGGGCAGGCCGCGATGGTTTACGTCAATCCGAGCGCGCAGTGGAGCCAGTACAACAAGATAATGCTCGAGCCGGTTGAATTCTGGGACGATCCCAGCAGTAAAGTGTCGCCCACTGATCAGCATACGCTGACGGCCTACTTCTACAATCAGCTCAAAGAGGACCTGCAGAAGAACTTCACCCTGGTGGATCAGGGAGGACCCGGGGTGCTCGAACTGCAGGTGGCGCTGATTAACGCCGATGCCGCCACGCCCGGTCTGCGTTCCGTCACCGTGGTAATTCCGCAACTCCGGGTCATAAACGCCGCCCAGTCCCTTGTGACCGGAAGTTATGCCTTCGTGGGCTCCGCGGAAGCCGAGATGAAGGCCACGGACTCTTCCACCGGACAGTTGCTTGCCGGAGCGATCGACAAGCGGGCAGGCGGCATCGCGATGAGCTCCGCAGCCCAATGGCAATGGGGTGACGCCGAAAACGCCATGAATTACTGGTCGGACCGGATCAACACTCGTTTGCTCGAACTTCAAGGCCGCGCACCGGCGGCGGCGACCAAGTAACGTGGTTTGAAGCACCATTGAGGCTCGGTTAGAGAACCGCGGAAGACGATTTTGAGAGGTCGGCTACTACGTTGCGCGTTGCTTGCCGTCTTATGGATAGCCGGGCCGGCTGCGAAGGTTGTCAGCGCCCAAACTCCGCAAGAGAGCGAAGCGAAGCTGGCCGAAGAGTTCACTGATCCGCTCACAACTCTTCCGCAGATTCTTCCAAGGGACACTTACGCGCAGGCGAATCTTACATAGCGGGGCAGTGGATGGCCTACCGACAATAGGCGCCGGTGCTACCCCAGACGAGCGCCATTTTTGGTGCGACGGTCGCTGCTCCCGAGCTCAGGCAATGGTGAGCGGAGGGCGCCCACCCAAGCCGCCAGATCTCTTCCGATCCGTCACCAGGAGTTGATTTGATGCGAACGAATAGAGCACTCACCATCATCGGATCATTCGTTGGCATCCTAATCACGATAATCGCAATCCGTGCGCCGCGCGCTGCCTACGCCGACTCGGGAACACTATTGTCGAAAAAGGTCACTGCCGCATTGCGAGCCGATCGGCGGCTGAACGGAGCCAATTGCTATACGGAGGCACCGGGCGTGATCATTCTGACGGGCAAGGTCTTCGATGAGAATGCCCGCAAAATGGCTGAAACGACCGCCTACCGCGTGCGTGGCGTCAAACAAGTGGTCAACACACTGCGGACTGAAACCGGTCAGTGGCTCGAGGAAGAATCAAAAATTAATGATACGTTGGCGCTCAATGGGCTTCAGAGCTTGTCAGTCCGTGTCATTGGTTCCCAGGCTTATCTTTCCGGACAGGTAACGAGTCAAGCTGACCAACAGCGCGCGTTGCGCGTGATCGGTACAATTTCTAACCTTCAGGTTGTCAACTTCAGCCGGATCGTTCCGGGTTCGGTCTTTTAAGCCTAAACTCGCTCCGTGCCTGCCTGTAAGCCCTGCCGCAAGTGTTCTTCATGGACACATACGCGCCGGCGAATTTCGGCACTCATGTGCAGGTCAGTGTGTGGCGCGGCTGGTATCTAAAGTCCGCAGATGCGGCGTGGAATATCAGCTGGCGGTATCATTCCCCGACGAAGCTGCCGCTGTGTCCGGGAGTCGGCCGCGTGATGGTGCGTCCAGGACTGCCCCCACGGGATCTTCTGTTTTCATGCCGTCTTTATCGGACAGCATTATTGCCGGAAGATCATCGCGAGTAGTGCAAGAATACCGAGAATCGAAATCAACGCGGCGACCAGCAGTGCCAGCGAGCGACGCTGGCCGGCGTACTGCGCTCCGAGCGCGCGGATACTTTGGTGGTGTTCAAGGGTCGCCAGCACCAATGAAATGAGCCCGATACTCACCAGTATGAGCGCGAACTCGCGTGGTCCGATGAGGCGAGTCTGTTGGGGGTGGTTCGGCGCTTCGATCTGAAAAAATTTATAGATGCTGAAGCCGAAGGTAATTAACGAAGTCGCGGTTCTTATCCACGACATCATGGTGTTTTCGTACGAATTGCGGGTGCGCTCGAAGGCGAGCTTGGTCGAGGTATCGAGTGCCGGTGCTCCGGGCGGAGTCTGTTCAGCCATCTATAATCACCGCCTTATTAGCGAGCGCGTTGCCGAAATTACGTCTCGTGGAGATTGAGGTAGCACCTTCGATCTTCGCCGGGAACGGCGACAGGTCAGTGGTTGGCGCCGCCGCTCGCGTCCACCAGTGTCCGCATTACCGCATCGAGGTTGAAAGAGGCCGGCTTCTGGCGGGGCGGGAACTTCCGGAAGTTCTCGATCTGCTGGGCCACCAACCCTTGCATGCCGTAAACAATGTAAACGTGAGTGATTACCCAGTCCCAGTAGGTATTCGAGTTTTCGTCGGCCCGCTCGAAGGGATCGCGGCGCAAGTGGAAAATCTTCGGGATTCGCAGCGGTACGAACGGCTCGGCCCAACACTGCATCCTCGTCGCGCGTCGCTCCCTCAGCACCACTTTCCAGTCGTGCATGCGGATGGCAAGAATGTCGCCGTCGTCACTGATATAGAAGAAGAACTCTCTTGGGCTCTCCTTCACCTCGCCGCTCAGATACGGCAACATGTTGAAGCCGTCGAGGTGGACCTTGTAGGTTTTGTCGCCGGCCTTGTGACCATTGAGCAGTTTCTCCTTGATGTCCGGTTCGCCAACGGCTGCAAGGAACGTCGGCAGCCAATCCTGGTGTGTGACGATGCCATTCACCACCGTGCCGGCCTTGATCTTGCCCGGCCAGCGCACGAAGGCCGGCACGCGCCAACCCCCCTCCCAGTTGGTGTTCTTCTCAGACCGAAAAGGAGTGATACCGGCATCCGGCCAACTGTTGTAGTGGGGACCGTTATCGGTGGTGTACATGACGATCGTGTCGTCAGCGATGCCCAGCTCTTCGAGCTTGTTGAGCATGCGGCCGATGTTCTCGTCGTGAGCGACCATCACGTCGTTGTAGTCCCCTTGACCGCTCTTGCCCTTGTGCCTTGCGGCGGGATGGGTCCGGAAATGCATCGCGGTGGTGTTGTACCAAATGAAGAAGGGCTTATCCGCTTTGTGCGCTTCGTCGATGAAGCGCAACGCCTCCTCGGTTACTTCGTCGTCGATCGTTTCCATCCGCTTTTTGGTCAGTGCGCCGGTGTCCTCGATCTTTTGACCGCCCTTGCCGTCGGCCCAGCAATGGAGCACGCCGCGCGGTCCGAAGCGTTTCTTGAACGCGGGATTCTTTGGATAATCGGGGTCTTCGGGCTCCTCCTCAGCATTGAGGTGATAGAGATTGCCGAAAAATTCGTCAAAACCATGCACCGTCGGCAGGAATTCGTCCTTGTCGCCCAAGTGATTCTTGCCGAACTGACCTGTGGCGTAGCCATGCGGCTTGAGCAACTCGGCCATGGTCGGATCTTCCGCGCGTAGACCGATATCGGCGCCCGGTATGCCGACCTTGGTGAGACCCGTGCGGATCGGATTCTGTCCGGTGATGAACGTGGCACGACCAGCCGTGCAGCTTTGCTGCGCGTAATAATCGGTGAAGGCCGCGCCTTCGTTGGCTACGCGATCGATGTTGGGCGTGCGATAGCCCATCTGGCCGCGGCTGTTGTAGCTGATGTTCCACCAGCCGATGTCGTCGCCCTGGAGGATTAAGATGTTCGGCTTGCCTTGCTTACTCATTTCGATCTCCTTTGGTTAGCTCGCCAATTACTGCGGCCTCGAGTTGCTCCTCTGAATCCGCGAAGGCCCGCGCGATGGTCGAGTCCAGCCGCTTCTGGTGGTGTCTCAACGCTTCGTGACGCTCCTCAGGCAGCCCGTCAACCAGTCGCGGACCAAGGCTTTCATCCGACGCATCACCTGTAAGCTGGTCGCGCCGAGGAAACGAATCTCGTTGAATGCCAATCTTGGAAAATCCTCCCACGTTGGGTGCGGGAGTACCACCTTGAGGGCACCGGGTCTTGAGGAGGCTTTCATTAAATCGGGTATAGTCCTTATCAAATACTGGTTCGAGGTCAGCCAGCAGGAGCAAATGCGTCGATTTTTGCGACGGATCAGCGACGGGCGTAAAATTTGGAAACTTCGTACAAACCGAGACAATTCGTTCAGGGAGCTACCGGCGGCGGTCCACAAGAAGAGGAGCTTATATTGGGCAACGTGTTGCGGATATTCGTGTCGGTCGGCAAATGGTTCTACCGTGAGTTCATCGAGGCTTGGCCTGTATTCGTCTTCTTTCTGGCAGGATTCCTGCTCTTGCTTATGATCGTGAAGCTGGTGCTGGCGGATTTCTCTATCGAGGCGACGGCACTTTCCAAGGCCATCGTAGGCGCCCTGTTCGCCGCCAAGGCGGTGCTTGTAATCGATGAGACGTGGCTCGAGCGCCGCCTTAAGCACTATCGGCGGATTGTTGCAGTCGTCGTTAAGACTTTCCTCTACGGCACCATCACGGTGTTGCTCGGCTATGTCGAACGAATTCTGGAGGCGCGACATCGGGTGCATAATCTCGACGCCGCGGCCCACTATGTGCTCGCCCAAGCGAATTTGTATCGGTTTCTCGCGTGGATGCTGGGGATAACTCTGGTGTTTGCGCTCTACTTCGCGTTGTTCGAGATCAGCGAGCGCATGGGCGAGGGAGAGCTTTGGGCACTGTTCTTCAGGTCTCCCAAAACGCGATAGCCAGCTCGGTGCATTTGCCGGGAAACGGTTCTTCGCTATCGCCGCGAAATTTCAGCAATGTTGGTTGAGCATCGAGAGGGTAAGCCGTCGGTCCGAGTGACGGCGAACACAGGAGAAATATTGGAGCGGGCGACGAGGATCGAACTCGTGACGTCCAGCTTGGGAAGTTTGCCGGTTGCCGGAAGCGACGGGAAGTAGTAGGCAAATATGGGCTTTATCGTATACTCGCCAGCGGTTCAGCTGCTGCCCGATTTTGACCGTCGCACCACGAAGTTTCCCGCCAAATTGATCAGACTTTTGATCAGACTATCTCCCGTTCTGCCGGTACTGCCGACTCGCCCACGATCCAGCGCGCGTAGTGGCGATGAATCATCTGCGTACTGCTGTGCCCCATCTGTCTGGCCACGTACACTGGATCGTAACGGTGTTGTAGCATCCTGATGGCATACGTGTGCCGGCAAGCATATGGACCGCGGTAAGCGATGCCAGCCTCGAGCAGAATTGATTTCCAGTTTCGACTGCGCCAGTTAGTGTAGTTCAAGAAGTCGCCGTTGTTGTTGGCAAACAAGGGGCCAGGCAATTGCCGAGTCTTTAGCTGAGCGCGCAGCGCCGCCGTGACTGGCGCCACGATGTCGCAGACCTCGACGATTCGAGTACGCCCCGGCGTTTTGGTCGCACCTTCTCCAAATCGTCCCAAGCTCCCAGCCACCGCGATCTTGCCAGCTCGCAAGTCCACATCTCCGGGTCGGACGGCGCAGAGTTCTCCAGGTCCAATGGCCGTGCCAAGCATGACGGCAATAAAGTTTCTGTCTTGACCTTGTGCAACTTGGAGGAGCTTTGCCTGCTCGACCTCTGTGAATGAAGGAATGATTTCGGCACGCTCGCGTCGCTACGGATTCTTGATCCGCCTTGCCGGATTCTTGTCCACGATCTCGTCTTCGATTGCAGCGTCGTACATGCTGCGCAGTCGCTGAAGGAAAACTACTGGACGGCGGTGTTTGCCTTCATCTTTTGCTTGTTTGAGAACCGCGCGAATTTGGGCAGGTGTTATCTCGTTAAGCAACTTTGCCCCGAGGCCGGTTCGCTCGATGTACTCCCGTCGCAAGCATTCAAGGTCATACCGGGTTGCTTCGGAGATCTCGAGGGTCTCGAGGTATGAATTAAAATAGTCGAGGAGCGTGCTGCGCGCAGGTGCGGGCTGGAATTTATGTGCATTTGTGCTTTCGGGAAAGAATTGTGGGTATTCGAAGGTCCCAATGCGAAGAGCGGCTTCGAGCTTCTTGAGAAACTCCTTTTGGTCGCGTCGATTGTCGCGCGTATCCTGCAGCCCCAGATATTCACGACAAAGCTGACGTTGGTAATAGAACTGGAGGACCAGATAGCCTTTACGGCCGCGTAAGAGTGACGCCATCAGGCCGCTCTTCGGATGAAAGCAGAGGCGAACAAAGACCAGTCGATCATTGGCCGCTGGTGATTAGGAGGTCCGACGTAGCAGAGGCCGTTCAAGCCTCGGAGCGTTCCGTTGTAAACCCAGTTTTGCAGGGTCTTCTTTTGTCGTCCGATTCGCCTGGCGGCTTCGTCGAACGTGATTAGTTGCTGTGGAAAAGTTGACCTATCGTTTGTGTGCGCCGTTTGGTCCATCCTCTCACCTGCGTTTCGAGGATTGAGTCGTGCGAGCGGGCCTGTTTCGCGCAGCTGTACTTTTCGGAGTACGGTTTTGACAGGGAAGGTTTATCAGACGCGCGAAAGGTAATTCCGCCCCCATTTGAAGCGAGCAACTCGCTGGTTTCCGGCAGGATAGCGCGCCGAGACGTACTTGTCAAATTCCAGTATATCGGAAAGATTCGAGGGCGAGCTTATTGCTTTTCCACGAGCAAGCCTAATTTCAGCAGGCGGATTCGCGCCGCCAGTTGCGACACATCGCAGGGTTCGGCGACCAGATAGATCAGTTGACCGCCTGCTTTCGACATAACCGGAAAGGGCAGCTGCGCGTTGAGACGAGTGGCGACTTGTGCGGCCCACGCGCGGAGCGCTGTCGCCGGCATCAGTAGCGCTCCCGACACCCAGCCGGCCTGGTATTCCATCCAGTCGCGTTGCGAAGCCTCAATGATCGCCTCGCGATTACACGTCCAAACCGGTCCTGCGGTTCCGGCCCTGAGCCTGCCCGCCTCGCGCCAGAGCGGCGCGTGCAGCCAAACATGGCCGAACTCGTGCACGAGTGTCGTCCTTTCGAGATGATCGCTGGCGGCTCCGTAGAGTCGGTCCGAAATCTTAACCTTGGGTCGACGATCGTAGTAGAGTGAAGTCTGGCCGTGAATTCCCGGAGGAAGCTTGGCGTAGTGGTCGAACTTGCCAGCTCGTTCCTCGATAAGCCTGACGAGCTCGTTCGTAGGGATAGGCAATCTGAAACCACCCGAGCGGCGCTCCATGAATTCGCGGATTACGCCCTCGCACCGCTTGTCCAAAACATCCAGTTTGAGATACAGCCGTCGGATCGGTGGTACGAGTGGATCGCGATACTTTTTCATCCTTTCCGCTTGCCGGAATTTGTGTCTTTGAGCGCTTTGCGGAAGGCCAGGTATGCGGCTTCAACCTCTTCTTCCTCTGGATCGCCCTCCATCTCGGCAGGCATGCGGTTCGCGCGGAAAAAGAGCACCTCGGCGGAGATCCCGATGATTTGTGCGAGCCGCTCAATCAAGTAGTTGGGTGGTGGACGCCGCCGGTCATGTTCCACCGCGTTCAAGTAGGGCGCATCAACTGGTCTTCCATCTTCGCGCCTGAGACGTTCGGCAACCTCCTTTTGGGTTAATCCGGCTCTTTTACGAGCCTCCGTAACCACTTGTCCAAATGTTTTCATTACCAGTCAATGAGCCTTCTTGGCCAGTTCAACAGGCCCAGCATAGCGCAGCAGTCTTCTGTCGTAAGGTTTGAGCGTCGGATCATTCACGATGCAATACTCTAAGGGCGAGCTCCCGGCGCTCTATTAATGGGCTATATCTTCTTCGCGATTCGCGACGTCTGATTTCGAGATTTAGAACTGGCCCCTTTCGATACTGAAAAATGGCCCACCCCCGGCCAGCCGGGCATCCTGCAGGAAAGGCGGGAGGCTTGGGATGGAGCGGAGAACGAAGGTGGAGCTCTTCGAGCAGATCCGGAGAGAGTACGAATTCGGGGTTGGGACGGTGAAAGGCGTGGCGCGCCAGCTGGGGGTGCATCGGCGGATGGTGCGGCAGGCCCTGGCGAGTGCGGAGCCGCCGGCGCGCAAACGGACGACGCGGACACGGCCGGCGTTAGGTCCACTGACGGCATTCATCGACGCGATTCTGGTCGGCGACCGGCAGGCGCCACGTAAGCAACGGCATACGGCGCATCGCATCTGGCAACGGCTCAACGCCGAGCGGCCGGAGCAAGGGGTCGCGGAATCGACGGTGCGGCGCTACGTGCGCGAGCGGAAACGGGAGCTGGGCTGGGCCACGCGGGCGACGTGCGTGCCGCAGAGTTACGCACCGGGCCAGGAAGCCCAGGTCGATTGGTACGAAGCGTGGGCGGAGTTGAACGGCTAGCCGGTGCTGCTGCAGGTCTTCGCGATGCGCAGCATGGTGAGCGGGGCCGCGTTCCATCGGGCGTATCCGCGGGCGACGCAGCAGGCTTTCCTCGACGGTCACGAGCACGCATTCGCGTATTTTGGCGGCGTCTTCCAGCTCCTCCGCTATGACAACCTCAAAGCCGCGGTGAAGAAGATTCTGCGTGGCTATCAGCGCGAGGAGACGGTGCGGTTTATCGCCTTTCGCTCGCACTGGCGCTTCCAGAGCGAATTTTGTTCACCGTACGAAGCGCACGAGAAGGGCGGCATCGAAGGTGAGGCCGGATACTTTCGACGCAACCACTGGGTGCCCCTCCCGCAGGCGCGCGATCTCGCCGAACTCAACGCCCAGTTGCTGGCCGGCTGTCACGCCGATGAAGGCCGGCAGATCGCCGGTCGGGGTGAAGCGGTGGGCGGGTTGATGATCGCGGAGCGCGCCCAACTCTTGCCCCTGGCCGAGGAGGGCTTCGAACTGGCGGCCGTCGCCTTTCCGCGCGTCGACGGGTTGGGGTGCGTGCGGGTGCGGACCAATCTCTATTCGGTGCCGGCCGCGCCGGGCCGGACGGTCGAGGTGCGGCTTTATCCGAACGACGTCGAAATCCGCGACGAAGGCCGCTGTATCGCGCGCCATGAGCGCTGCTACGGGCGGCAACAACAAGTGCTGGAACTCGAACATTATCTTGACGTGCTGGAACGCAAGCCGGGCGCGCTAATCGGCTCGAAACCGCTCGCCGCGTGGCGCGCCCGCGGTCTGTGGCCGCCGAGTTATGACCAGCTGCTGGCCGACCTGATTCGCCGGCACGGCGACCCGAGTGGGACGCGGCAGATGATCCAGGTGCTGAGCCTGATCAAATTGTATGGCCATGAGCGCGTGCGCGCGGCCGTGGACGAAGCGGTAACGCTGGGTTGCGCCGATGCGGTGGCCATCCGCCATCTGGCGGGCGCGGCGGAACTGGCGCACGCTCGCAGTACGCTCATCGAGGTGGGCGCGCTGTCACGCTTCGAACGCCCCCTGCCGGTGCTGACGGCTTACGACGGCCTGCTCGACCAGGCGGTAACGTCATGAACGCCCAGACCAGCGCGCTCGAAGTGGCTACCATCGAACAACAGTGCAAGGTCTTGCATCTGCCGGCCATCGCCGCGCAGTGCGGCCAACTCGCCGAAGAGGCGGTGCGTGAGCGCCGGACCCATCTCGGTTTCCTTGAGGTGCTGCTGCAAGCCGAACTCGAAGAACGCGAACAGCGGCTGATCGAGCGTCGCCTGCGCGAAGCGCATCTGCCGCGGCTGAAGACGCTGGAGGAGTTCGACTTCGGCCGCTGCCCGAAGGTCTCGGCCCAACAGATCCATGAACTCGCCGCAGGCAGTTACCTCGGGCGGGCCGAGCCGATCATCTTTATCGGCGACTCCGGCACCGGCAAGACTCATCTGCTCACCGGATTGGCGGTGGCGGCCTGCCGGCAGAAACGCCGGGTGCGTTTCGCTACCGCCGCGGCGCTGATCAACGAACTGGTCGAAGCCAAACATCAGCTGCAACTCGGGCGGGCATTGGCGCGCTGGGCCCGCTACGACCTGATCGCGCTCGATGAAGTCGGCTATGTGCCTTTGGCCGAAGTCGGTGCGGAGTTCCTGTTCCAGGTCATCGCCGAACGGGCCGAAAAGGCGGCCGTGATCGTCACGACCAATCTGCCGTTCTCGGAGTGGACCCAAGTGGTGCCCAACGCCCGGCTGTGTAAGGCGCTCGTCGACCGTATCACCGACCGCGCGCACATCATCGAGACCGGCACCGAGTCCTACCGCTTCCGTCGCACGCTCGAGAAGCGCAAAGCCCGCATCACAAAGGAGTAAAACAACCAACTAATCTAACTACCGCGCCGCCGCCGCTGGCGGCGGATAAAGGCCAAACAACGCCCGGGGGGAGCCAAATTAAATTATCAAAGTGGGCCAAGCCGGATTGACGAAATCAGCGTCGGGCGACACTCATTCTTTGAGACCGATGAACACCAACGCTTTCGGCGGTCCGCCAGAAATGCCACGAGCGGTTCAGGCGCGAATGCTCTCTTGTTCCAGCCGGTCGCTCAGGATTTTGGCAATATTTAAGAAGATCTTTGCGCCGATACGCGGGTAGCGACGCTGCATGCGACCGAGAAAAACATCGTTCACGACGAGGACCTCGACGTCGTCAGTCGCGATGACATCAGCCATGCGACTATGTTGGCGGATCAAACCCATCTCACCGAACACATCGCCGCGCGTGACTTGCCTTAAGACCCGGGAATGACCATCGAGGCTTACCCGCACCTCAGCCCGCCCTCCGATCAAAACGAACATTTCATTGCCCGACTCGCCCTGCCGAATTATGGGCTGACCATTTGGCACTGTTCTGAGCTCGCCCATCAAGGCGACAATCTTCGCTTGTGAAGGTCGCAGCCCTTCGAACAGGCCGATGGTCTTGTGGGGGTCTTTCCCCAGTTTGAGGTACAGCAGGTCCCACAGAGTGATGATGCGTGTCGTACCGAGCAGCGCTGGCAGCAGCACCAGATCGTTCACGAGCGCCGTAATCACCGTCAATGCGGTCAGGAAGCCGAAGGTCTGGATCGGTACGAAATTGGAAAACAGAAAGACCATGAAGCCGAGACCTAGCGCCGCCGACGCATAGATAATCGGTTTGCCGACCGTCGCGATGGTCCGCGCAATCGCCTCGTCCTGATCGTCAGTTGCGCGGGTCTCATCGCTCAGACGCGCCAAGTAGCGGATCGCATCTTCGACCGCAATACCAATCGCGATGGAAGCAATCACGCTGGTCCCGAGGTTCAACGTGATGCCGGTCCACCCCATAACGCCAAACAGAATGAGAATCGCGAGAACATTGGGCAGCAGGGAGAGCAGTCCCACCTTGACCGACAGAAAAAGCAACCAGAGGACCACGAAGATCATCGCAATGGCAAACCCCAGGCTGGTGATTTGACCCCGCACGATATCGTCGCCGGCGCCGTTGAGCAGGATTAGGCTACCGGTCGGACGCACACTCACTTCCGGCGGGAAATGCTGCTTGCCATAAAGACGGATCGCATCGGCGACGTGCATGATATCGCTCGAACTGTTCAGGCGTGTACGCACTGTAATGCGGGCGATAGCTTCATCCGCGTCGAGCACCGACGCGAAAATACTCGTCGCTCCTCCGTTCTTATGTACCACGTAGACGAATTGCGCGACCCGCTCGAAGCGCTCACGATGCTGCAGCAGGTTGCCTGGCGCTTCCACGGCTGCCGCGGATTGCGCGCCGGGTGGAAGCGTTTGCCCTGCGCTGCTAACGTTCCCAACCGCCCCGTTGTTCTGCAGCGCGTGATCGAGCAATTCGCAGTAATCAACGATGGAAAGGCTCTGATCGATCCCCCGCACCGTTGACAGGTAAGCTTGTAGACCCTTGATCCGTTCGAAGAGATCAAAGCTCATTGCGCCGCCTTTCTTGCCGCTATCGATTATGACGTCGAAGTTCTGGGTGCCGCCGATTTTCGCGCCGATGATCTCATTCGCTTGCCGCACCGGTGACGAGTGGCGGAAATACTGAATGAAATTCGCATCCGCGCGGATGCGGGAGATCCCCCAGATGCACGGAATGGCGAGGAGGGCGGCGGCGACCATGATAGGGCCGCGGTACTGGCGATCAAAATAGCCGATCTGCGCGAGCCAGCCGTTCAGCCGGGTCGCTTCTTTCCTTGCGGCGACTCGCCGTGGGGCCGGCAGCAGCGTGAGGATCGCAGGCATCAGCGTGAGCACCACAGTCGTCAGGCAGACAAAACCGACCGCGGCGTAAAGGCCAAGCGCGCGAATCGTGGCAATGCGGCTGACCAGCAGCGCCGCGAAGCCTACCACCGTCGTGAATGCGGCGACCGTGACCGGTACCGTCACGCGCGCGAGGGCGCGCAGGACGATTTCGTCCGCATTCCCACCGCTGCGTACCTCATCTTCGTACTGGGCGATGACGTAAATCGAATAGGTGCTGCCGATCACGATGAGCAGCGTTGGCAGGACCAGCGTGCCAATCGTGATCGCCTCGCCGGTCAGCACCATGATGCCGAGCGTCCAGATCACGCCACACGCCACTGACACTAGCGGCAGCAGCACGCCCCGCGCGTTGCGAAAGCAAATCGCCAGGATCACCATGATCACAGCGAAGCTCAACGGGGTGAACGTCCGCAGATCCCGCTGCATGAGCTTGAGCAGGTTGACCGTGATGTGCTGCGTGCCGGTCAGGTAAAGCTGCTCCGGTCCCTGCTCGCGCGCGATGATGGCTTCGAGCCGATCATCCCTGAGCTTCTGCGCCGCCTCATCGTCGCCCGGCTGATCTTTGAAGAATACGAGAATGGCCGCGCCCTTGCCGTCGCGCGACACCATATTCAGGTAGATGGGGTTGTCGGCAATCTTGCGCTTCAGTGCGGCGAGTGTCGCAGGGTCCATCGCGGTCGTCGCGATGAGCAGTGGCGGATTGGTCAGATCGGCCAGATAATCGGGAACGTTGGTGAGACTCTCGACGTGGTCGACGCCATCGACGTTCTCCACGGCAGCGGTCAGACGCTTGATCTTCTCCAGCGTTGACGTTGCATAAACATCATCAGCGACGACGCCGATAATGCCCATGTCGTCGCTGCCGAAGCGCGCTCGTATCGCGTCGTCGTACTGCTTGTTCGGGTCGTTCTGGTCATAGAGCTTTTCGGCGGCGAAATCGAGGCGGAAATGCCGCGCTTGCGCACCCAGGAACGCGGTAATCAATAGGGCAAGCAGCACGGTGAGCTTCGGCCATTGAACGACCAGTCGATTAAACCGCGTCATGTTTTATCCTGATGGGTGGGTGAGGGGGCCAGCGTTACGACGCACTCAGCGATCCGTTCAGCTAAGCAAGCTCCTCGAGCAGGGCTTTGGCGTCCTTCAAATCGGCGGTGTCGAAGCCCTCGGTGAACCAGTTGTAGATCTCCGTGAGCATCGCGCGTGCTTCGTCGCGACGACCCTGCGTAGCGAGCAGCCGCGCGAGACTGGTAGTGGCGCGCAATTCCCAAGACTTGGCGCTCTGGTGGCGCGCTATCTCAATCGCGCGCTGGAAGCGCCTCCCGGCTCCGACAGGATTTTCCTGGCGTAACAGCAATTCGCCTACTAGCCGATTTATCTCAGCTTCGTAGTTACGGTCCTCATACTGATCGACAGCGGCCAGCGCTTCGGTCAAGGCACCTAACGCGTCGCCCACGCGATTGTCTTCCATATACGCCCGAGCCAGGAGATACAGATAATACGGTCGCCCCAACTCCGTCCCTGTCGCGCGGGTCGCAGCCATCCCCTCCCGGATGAGTGCAATCGCCTCTTCGACGCGTCCTTGCTCACCAATCACTCCACCACGCAGGATAGTGCCCAAAGCATACTGGGCGGTAAACCCGTGCTCAGCAGAGAGCGCGAGCATCTCGTCTGCGGCCTGCTGAGCCTCGTGTACTTCGCGCCGATATTGACGGAGTAGACCGAAGAACCAGAGGGCAAATGCCAGAGTATGGTGGTGGGACAACTCTCGAGCCAGAGCGAGCGCTTCCCTCCCTCGTCTTAGAGCTTGCTCCGGGTATCCGAGGACCCATAGAGTCCAAGCGGCGTATGACACGCACACCACACCGACATCAGCCCCGAGAGCTAAGGCGAGCGACCGATGACGGTCACGATCATACAGAGAAATCGCTTTCTCAAGATTTGCCTTGGCCAGAAGCTGCTCCCCTAACTGGAACGATGTTTGTCCTAGGGCTTGGTGGGCCAACAGCAAAAGCGTCGAATCATTCGTGATCTGCGCTCGCGACCGCATCTGTACGGCTATCTCCGAGGCCTTTCGCAACTCCGATCGCAAAAAATAGAGAGCGTATAGACCGAACACTGTGTGAAAAAGTTCCACCGAATCGCCAAGGCGTTCGCAAAGTTGCTGCGCACGAGTGAAAGCAAGCTCAACATCAGGTGCGGCCCAGCCTTTAATTGCGATTAATGCTCCGCCAAGAGCCATTTGAAGCGCCAGCTCGCGGTGATCGCGTTCCCGAGCTTCTGGCAGCCTTGTGAGTAGTTCAAGCGCTGCAGCATAATGCAGCGCGGCTTCGAACGTCGATCCGACCGCGACCGCTCTCTCGCCGGCCCTTTGCCATTCGGTGACGGCGGCGTCGGCTTCGCCCGCCTCGGTCCAGTGTCGGGCGAGCACGTCCGGATGGGCTTCCTTGAAGGCCGGGAACTGCTCATCGATGGTCCGGGCGACCGTCAGATGCAGTTCTTTGCGGCGGCTCTTAAGCAACGCGTCATAAGCGGCATCGCGGATCAGTGCGTGCTTGAACTGGTAGGTCGCCTTCGGGGCGAGGCCCCGCACGTAGAGCAACTCCGCGTCTGTAAGGGCGCGCAGCGCGCGTTGCAGGTCCACCTCGGCCATCGGATGAACCGCGTGAAGCAATTCGTAGGAAAACTCGCTCCCGATCACCGCGCTGACCTGGATCACCTCCTTGGCCGGGCCGAGCCGATCGAGCCGCGCCATCAACGAATCGTGCAGCGTCGCCGGGATCGCGCTACTTGTGAGCTTGCCGTCGCCGCTCTCAAGCACCACGCGTGTCAGCTCCTCGACGAACAGCGGCACCCCGCCGGTGCGTTCGACCACCGTCGTGATCGTCTCGTCGGACAACGCCCCCTGCGCCGCGACTTCGCCGACGATCGTGCGCGCATCGCGGGCACTCAGCCGGTTGAGCGTGATTTGCGTATGATGGGCGCGCATCGTCCAGGGCGGATGAAACTCGGGCCGCGCGGTGTACAGGAGCAGCAGCCGGGCGGTTGCCCCCTGCTCGACCAGCAGTTGGATCAGCTCGAGGGTCGACGGATCGACCCAATGTAAATCCTCGGTCGCGATCACCAGCGGCTGCGCGTGCGTAGAACCCAACATCCATTCGACGAGGGTGGCCAGCAGGCGGCGCCGTTGTTGTTCGGGTGATAGCGGCGACGGCGGATACTCCGGCGGCAAAGCCAGATTCAGCAGCGGCGCGAGCAGCGGAATAGCCTCGGCCGGCGCCAGACCTGCCGCCGTCAGCCGCGACGCAAGCATTGCGATCTGGTCCAAGGCCGCAGCGTCGACGATGAGGTGCTGCAGCATTTCGCTAATCGGATGGAAGGGCGTGTTCTGGAAGAAAGTGCCGGTGCCCGCCTCGATCCAGGTGTGCGGCGAGCCGCCGATCTGTTGATGGAAGCGCTGCACCAAGCGCGATTTGCCAATGCCCGCCTCGCCGATGATTGTGACGACCTGGCCTTCGCCCTCCAGCACGCGTTCCCAGCGATTCAGCAGTGAACGCAATTCGTCCTCGCGCCCGACGAACGGCGTCAATCCTCCAGCCGCGGCCATCACTTCGAAACGTCCGCGCATCCCGCTCGGGCGGACGACTCGATACAGCTGGACTGGCCCTTCGATGCCCTTAAGCGCCTGTGCCCCACGGTCCTCAACTACGAACAATCCCGCGACCAGCCTCTGCGTCGCATCGGAGATCATAAGGGTGCCCGGCTCGGCCGCGGCCTGCACGCGAGCCGCGATATTGGCTGCGTCGCCAAACGCATCGACCGCCTGACCTCCCCCCGCGCCGGCGCTCACGACTACTCGGCCCGAATCGATCCCGATCCTGACCGCCAACTTGGTATATCCCGGCCGCTGGTTGAGCTGCGCGATTGCGTCAAGGATCGCGAGCCCCGCGCGTGCCGCCCGCTCGGCGTCATTGTCGTGCGCGACCGGATAGCCGAAGAACGCCATGATGCCGTCACCGACATAGCGCACCACCTCGCCGCCTAAGCGCGTGATCGCTTCAGACGCCGCGCGCTGATAACCGGCAACCGTCGCGCGCCACTCCTCGGGGTCGAGCTGCGCCGCCAGCGTGACCGAGCCGACCAAGTCGCAAAACAGAATCGTCAGATGCCGCCGCTCACCACCCACCTCGGGCGCCCGAACCGGTGGGGTCTCCGCGACTGGACTAACTGGCGCACCCAGCGCAGCGCCGCAATCAGCACAGAACTTCGCATCTGCCGCGTTGTCCGAATTGCATTTCGAACAGCGACGCGACAGTGGGATCCCGCACTCGGCGCAGAACCTCTTGCCGGCGATTCCTTCTCTGCCGCACTTTGAGCAGCGCATCCTATGTTACCAACTCGTCGAGCAACGCCTTGGCGTCCTCCAGATCCGCCGTGTCGAAGCCCTCGGTGAACCAGTTATAGATTTCGGCGAGCATCGTGCGGGCCTCGTCGCGACGCCCTTGCGGTACGAGCAGTCGCGCGAGACTGATCGTGGCACGCAGCTCAAGCATTTTCGCGCTTTGATTGCGCGCATTCGCAATAGCTCGTCGAAAGCAGTTCTCAGCTTCAACTGTTTGCGAAGCGTTTTGTCTGAGGAGCAGCTCGCCTTTTATCCGGTACCGGTCAGCCTCATGCTGTCGGTCTTCATTCTCATTGGCTGCGGCCTCGGCTTCCGCTAACGCAATTAATCCGTCCTCGAAGCGACCTGCCTCCGCGTAGGCCTCGGCCAGCCATGTGAGGCCGTTAGACCGCGCCATGCCCGCCCCCGCCGCGTGAAGCGCGGCTAAGCCTGCCTGCACCTGACCGATTCCCTCTTCGAAACCTCCCTGTTTGGCGATCGCCGCACCGCGTAGGATCGTCGCCCAAGAAGACAATTCGGTAATCCCGTGCTCAGCACAGAGCGCAATCGCAGTCTCCGCATGCTCTTTAGCCGCGCGTGCATCCCGCCGATTTAGATGAACCCATCCGGCCTGCTCAGCGAAAACCAGACTAAATGGATGGGACAGGGCCTGCGCTAAGAGCACGTTTTCATCGGCCTGCTTGAGAGCCCGGTCCGGGTAGCCGAGGGCCCACAGGGTGTACGCTAGGTGTCCCCGGCACTGCACTTCGCCGTCAATACCCATCAGGCCCAACGCGAGTGGACGATGGCGCTCACGATCATAGAGAGAGATCGCTGTTTCGAAACGCTCTCGGGCAAGCAGCAACTTACCCATCTGATAGCAAGGAAATCCGAGAGCGTAGTGAGCAAACATCAGCAGTGTGGGATCGTTTGCACGCTGTGCTCGTCGCAGCAGCTCTTCGGCAAGATCATACGCGCGCCGGTTCTTGCCTCTCACCAAATTGGTGCCGTAGAGGCCAAACAAGATAAAGAAAGACTCAGGGGGATTATCTAGTCGCTCACAAAGTGTCTGGGCTCGAATCAAAGATCGTTCTACTTCCGGCGCGGCCCAGCTCTTAATCGGACTTAAGGCCCGGCTAAGGACCAACTGCAGCTGTAATTCTCGCTGAAAATGCTCAGGGCTTTCCGGAAGTTTTTCTAGCAGATCGATCGCAGTAGTGAGACAAGTGACCGCATCGCCATACACGGAGCGTTGCATGGCTTGCTGGCCGGCGCGGCCGAGATATTCGACTGCCTTCTCGATATTATCGCTGTGACTGTAGTGATGCGCCAACTGAGTCAGGTGATCGTCCAACTGATCCGCGAACTGTGCTTCGAGCGCTTTGCCGACGCGTTCGTGCAACTGCTTGCGCCGCTCGAGCAGTAATGAATTGTAGGCGACTTCCTGGGTCAGCGCATGTTTGAACACGTACTCGATATCGGTCGCCACCGGCTGTTCGTAAATGAACTCGCCCGTTTGTAAATCGGCGAGCATCCGCGACAACTGAGTATCGGCGGTTGAAACAGTCTGCTTTAGCAGGCCGAGCGACGACTCGCGGCCGATCACCGCGAGCGTCTGCAATAGGTCTTTCTGCTGCGCCGCCAGCCGGTCGATGCGCGCGGCGAGCATCCCCTGTACCGTCGGCGGCAGCCGCAATTGCGACAGGGAGCGCGTTATCTTGACCACGCCGTTGCGCGTCAGCGCGCCCTCGTCGAACAGCGCCCGCACGATCTCCTCGATAAAGAACGGATTGCCGCCGGTGCGCTCCGCGATCAGCCGCTTGAGCGGATTCAGTTCGACGCTCTCGCCCAGTAGTGCCGCCAGCATCGCCTCGCCATCGGCGCGGCCCAACGGGTCGAGCCGCAGCTGCGCATAGTAGCTCTTGTTGGTCCACTCGTGCCGATACTCGGGGCGATAGTTCACCAGCAGCAACACGCTGGCTCGGGCGACGCCGTCGGTCAGCAAGTCGAGCAGCGCCTGGGTCTGCGCATCGATCCAATGCAGGTCCTCGAAGATCACGACCACCGGTTGTTTGAGACTCTCGCCTAGAACCATGCGCTTAATCGCGTCGAGCGTCCGTTGCAGCTTGACGCGCGGGTCCATCTGGGCCAGCGGATCAGGACCGTCTACTATGCCAAGCAAGCCGAACAGGTACGGCAGCGCGTCATCAAGTGCAGGGTCTAGCGCCGCCAGCCCAGTACGAACCTTCGCGCGCCGCGATGCCGTATCGTCGGTGTCCTGGACACCGAAATAGCCGCGCAGCAGTTCGAGCACCGGCAACCACGCAGAAGCCTTGCCGTGCGATACCGAACAGGCTTCAAGTACCTTGCACGCCGTCGGGATAGTCGCCTTGAACTCATAGAACAGCCGCGACTTGCCGGTACCTGCCTCGGCCATCACCGCGACGACCTGCCCATGTCCCTTTATCGCTTGTTCCAGTGCACTCTGCATCTGCTCGCGCTCGCGCTCGCGTCCCACGAACTTCGTCAGGCCGCGCCGCGCCGCGAGCTGAAAATGGCTCCGCAGCGCCCCGAGCCCGATCACTTCGTATACATCGATCGGCGCGCTGACCCCCTTGACCGTCATCGGGCCCAGCCCGCGTAACTCGAAGTAGCCCTCGCACAGTTGGCGTGTGTATTCGCTAGTCGCAATCGAACCGACCGGCGCGATCGACTCCAACCGCGCCGCCAGATTGGCCGTATGGCCGACCAGCCGGTACTCAACCTTCCCGTCGGTCTCGACCGAGTATGCCACAACTTCACCGGTGTGGACCCCGACACGGGCTTCGAGGGAACGCAACCCTCGAGCCGCGCGACGCTGCCCGTCCGCGTGCAACTCTCGCTGCATGTCGAGCGCGGCATACAGAGCGCGTTGCGGATGGTCCTCACAGGCGATCGGCGCCCCGAACAACGCGAAAATGCCATCGCCGGTCGACCGCGCGACGTAGCCCTCATAGCGTCGCACCGCCTCCGCCATAATGCGCAGCGCCGGAGCGACGATCGCATGCGCCTCCTCGGGGTCAAGATCCTCCATCAACTGTGTCGAGCCCTTGAGATCCGCGAACAGCGCGGTGACGATCTTCCGCTCACCTTCAGGCACCTCTGCGTCTGGTGCTGATAACGGCGCGGACGAGACGGCTAGACGACTCGTTGGATCGTCGGTCGCAACAGATATGGCCGCACCGCAATCGCCGCAAAAGCGCATGGAATCAAGATTCTGGGCGCCACATTTTGCGCAACGCATATTTGCTCCCCACCTTACCTGCCAAGTTCGTCGAGCAACGACTTGGCGTCTTTCAGGTCGGCGGTATCGAAGCCCTCGGTGAACCAGCCGTAGATCTCCACGAGCATCGCGCGCCCATGGTCGCGACGTTCGGTGTTGTTCAGCAGCCGCGCAAGGCTGGTCGTCGCGCGCAACTCTAGTGATTTCGCTTCCATCTGGCGTGCCAGTTCGATTGCGTCACGAAAGTCCTGCTCCGCGAGTTCGAGCCGAGCTTTGCTTCCGGCCGCACTTTGGAGCCGTAGCTCACCGCGCAACCGAAGTACGGAGGGTCGGTGGATCAATTCGTCCGGATTGATCTGCAACGCCTCCTCAACAGTGGCTAAGGCGGCGTCGACCGCACCCGCAAGCGCCTGCGTTTCGGCTAGATAGCCCAGGTATTTGGGCCGAGTGGCGTAAAACTTTATAACATTGAGTTCCGCCAGCCCTTCCCGAATCCGATCGAGGGCGCCGTCGATCTCTCCCATCTGGCCGCTTGTCCACCCGTCGAGGATTTTCGCGATCGCGTTCAAAAGTGCAAATCCCGAAGAGGCGCCGATTTTGATCGTTTCGTCGCTAATTTGACGCAGGCGCTCGAATTCGCCTCGGTAACCGTGAATGTTGCTGGTAAACCACAGCGCGAATCCCACTGCTACCGGGTCGTTCGCCCGGCGTGCCCGGGAGAGCGCGTCGTCCATGTAGCGCAGAGCGCGATCGGGGTGACCGAGATGCCATTCGTTCAGCGCGGCAAAGACGAGTGGGTCTCCCGAAAGCCGTGGGCTCAGCGAATCGGCCGAATGATAGCTTTCAACCGCCTCAAGCAGGTGTTGGCGGGCGTCAGCCAGATCGCCAAGCAAGTAGCGGATATACCCTATCGCGCTATGCGCTGTCCCCAGAGCGGCTGGCTGATCAACACGGCGCGCGATTGCGAGCATTTGCTCTGCAAGGGCCAGCGCTGCGCGCGGTTCGCCCCGCAAATTAGCTCCACTACATAAACCGGCTAGGATATTGATCGAATCACCTCCGTCGCTCCGTTCGGCCACGACCCTTGCGCGTGTATAAGCCTCAACCGTCTCCGCGGCGGACCATCCACGTGTAAACTGCATTACTCGCCCAAAGGCTACCTGCAATTTCAGCTCACGAGTGTTGCGCGCCCCCGATTCCGGCTGGGTCTGCAGTACAGTAATCGCTTCGCGGAAGTGCTGTTCCGCTTCACGATAAGCGCGACGCTGAACGGCACGGTCACCTGCCCGCTGCCATTCGGTGATTGCAGACTCGGTTTCGCCCGCTTCGGTCCAGTGGCGGGCGAGCACTTCAGGATGCGCCTCTTTGACCGCCGCAAACTTCTCGTCGATGGCGCGTGCGACGCTGAGATGCAGCTCCTTGCGGCGGCTTTTGAGCAGCGCCTCATAAGCGGCGTCGCGGATCAGCGCGTGCTTAAACTGGTAGGTCGCTTCCGGCGCGATGCCGCGCACATACAGCAGTTCCGCGTCGGTCAGACTGCGCAGTGCGCGTTGCAGGTCCGTTTCGGTGATCGGATGGACGGCGTGGAGCAATTCGTAGGAAAACTCGCTCCCGGTCACCGCGCCGACCTGGATCACCTCCTTCGCCGATCCGAGTCGATCGAGCCGCGCCATCAGTGAGTCATGCAGGGTGGCAGGGATCGCGTTACCCGTGAGCTTGACGTCGCCACTCTCGAGCACGGCCCGCGTCAACTCCTCGACGAATAACGGCACTCCGCCGGTGCGCTCGACCACCGTCGCGATCGTCTCGTCGGACAACGCTTTCTGCGCCGCTACCTCTGCGACTATTGTCCGCACGTCGCGGACATTCAGCCGGTTGAGCGTGATTTGCGTATGATGGGCCCGCAACAGCCACGGAGCGCGAAACTCCGGGCGCGCCGTATAGAGCAGCAACAGCCGTGTGGTCGCACCTTGCTCGACCATCAGTTGGATGAGCTCGAGTGTCGACGGATCAACCCAATGCAAATCCTCGATCGCAATCACCAGCGGTTGCGTACGGGCGGAACCGAGCATCCATTCGACGAGAGTGGCCAACAGGCGGCGGCGCTGTTGTTCGAGCGATAGCGGCGCCGGCGGATACTCCGGCGGCAAAGCCAGATTCAGCAGCGGCGCGAGCAGCGGAATAGCCTCGGCCGGCGCCAGACCTGCCTCAGTCAGCCGCGACGCGAGCATTGCAATCTGCTCCTGCGCCGGCGTATCGCCCACCAACTGCCGCAGCATCTCGCTGACAAGATAGAAGGGGGTGTTCTGGAAAAAGGCTCCCGCGCCCGCTTCGATCCAGGTATGTGGCGTATTTGCGATCTGTTCGTGGAAGCGCTGCACCAGACGCGATTTGCCGATGCCCGCCTCGCCGATAATCAGCGCCACCTGACCCTCACTCTCGACCACTCGCTCCCACCGACTCAGCAGCGAGCGCAACTCGTCTTTGCGCCCGACGAACGGGGTCAGGCCACCCGCCGCGGTCGTCGCTTCGAGGCGCCCGCGCATCCCGCTCGGTCGGATTACGCGATACAGCTGCACCGGTCGCTCGATACCCTTGAGCGCGTGCGACCCATGATCCTCGACAACGAACAACCCTGCGACCAGTCGATGGGTGGCCTCGGAGATCATCACAGTGGCAGCCGCGGCGGCCGCCTGCACACGCGCGGCGATATTGGCCGCATCGCCAAACGCATCGACTGCGTTGCCGGTCCCCGTCCCGACTACCACACGACCCGAGTCGATGCCGATTCGCACCGACAACTGCGCATCCGCAGACCGTTCGTTGAGTTGCGTGATCGCATCCAGGATTGCGAGCCCCGCGCGGGCTGCACGCTCGGCGTCGTTGTCGTGGGCGACCGGGTAGCCGAAGAAGGCCATGATGCCATCGCCGACATAGCGCAACGCCTCACCCTCGAAGCGCGTGATCGCCTCCGCCGCCGCGCGCTGGTAACCCGCCACCGTCGCGCGCCATTCCTCGGGGTCGACCTGCGCTGCCAGCGTGGTCGAGCCGACCAGGTCGCAGAACAGAATCGTCAGATGCCGCCGCTCCCCCGTGTGAACGTTGAGAGGTTCAACAGCTGTTGCAACCGTGGGGTCGCTTGGCGCACTCAGCGCTGCGCCACACTCGCCGCAAAATTGCTCACCTGGCAAGTTGGAAGTGCCGCATTTGGCACACGCGGCTAGCGGCGAACCGCACGATGCACAGAACTTACGGCCCTCTCGATTATCAGTGTCGCATTTCGAACAGCCCATTTTCAGCTTCCCAACTCGTCGAGCAGCGCCTTGGCGTCTCTCACGTCGGAGGTATCGAAGCCCTCAGTGAACCAGTTGTAGATCTCCGCGAGCATCGCGCGCGCCTCGTCGTGGTCTCCCTGTCGATTAAGTAGGCGCGCCAGGCTGCTAGTCGCCCGTAGTTCCCACGCCTTCCCGCTCATCTCTTTGGCGAGCGAAATAGACTCGCGGAAATCGCTTTCTGCCAGCTCCGAGCGACCGAGTTTGAGACGGAGGTCGCCCCGGATTCGCAGTGCCTCGGGACGGTATTCGCGCTCCTCAGGGTTACTCTGAAGGGCCTGCTCGACCGCTTCGAGCGCTTCCTTGGCGCCAACGAGGCTCTGCGCGTCGGCTAACAGCAAATAAAAGTTGGTGATGCCGAGGTGCAATCCGGAAGCAGCCGCCGCCGCTATTCCCTGGCGTATCTGCGCGATTCCCTCGGCGAATAGACCCATTTCTGCTCGCGCCCAACCAAGAACACAGTGCACCGTCGGTAGCAGATGCGGAAATTGATGTTTCTCCGCGAGCTCAAATGCGAGTTCCGCCAACACCACGACCTGTTTGTAATCGCGCAGCAAAACGCGGAGCTGCGCCGCGCGGCAGCTCGACATGGCTGTGCGATACGGATTCCCTCCGATCGCCGCATTCAGCATGTTAACCTCGCGCTCGCGAGCGGCATCAGCTTGGCCAAGCATCCAAGCGTTCCTGCTGGCGATAGCAAATGTCGCAATTTTTGCTTCGAGAAACTGGCCGTACTCGGGGTCATTAGACACTTTCAACCACGCGGAGAAGTTCCTCTCGGTGCCTGCGAGATCGCCACAATGATGCCGAGCGATTACTTCGAAACCGTATGCAGCGGCAAGAAGGGGCGTAGTCCCCGAGCGAAGAGCCGAATCCAGTGCCTTGTCCGCAAAAGCAGCCGCCGCTGATAAATTGCCCGCATGCACAGCGTCTAGGAATTGGTGGCCTGCCGACCGGCTCAACTTCCTGAGGTCGCCACTCTTTTCGGCAAGTTTTGTGACACGTTGAGTAGCGGCTATTGTATCGGGGGCGGCGTAACCCCTGGTAACTCGAAGGACGACGAGTACAGCCTCTCGAAGATCCAATTCGCGGCGGTTGCGCTCCGGCGATTCTGGCAACAGGGCAATTAACGACAACGCTTGCTGATAGCTTTTGAGAGCTTCCGCAAACGCATTACGAGACTCGACGGTCTTGCCTGCACTTATCCAAGCGGCGATCGCCCGTTCGATCTCACCCGTCTCCGTCCAATGGCGCGCGAGCACTTCCGGATGCGTTTCCTTGATAGCCGGGAACTTCTCATCAATGATGCGCGCGACCTTGAGATGCAGCTCTTTGCGGCGACTTTTGAGCAGCGCTTCATAGGCGGCGTCGCGGATCAGCGCGTGCTTGAACTGGTAGGTCGCTTCCGGCGCGCTGCCGCGCACATAGAGTAGTTCGGCGTCGGTCAGAGTGCGCAGCGAGCGGCGCAGGTCCACTTCCTCTATCGGATGGACGGCGTGCAACAATTCGTAGGAGAAGTCGCTGCCGATCACCGCGCCGACCTGGATCACCCCTTTGGCCGGACCGAGCCGATCGAGCCGCGCCATCAGCGAATCATGCAACGTCGCCGGGATCGCGCTACCCATCAGCTTGGGGTCGCCGCTTTCGAGCACCGCCCGCGTCAACTCCTCGACAAACAGCGGCACCCCGCCGGTGCGCTCGACCACTGTCGCAATCGTCTCGTCGGATAAAGCCTTCTGCGCCGCGACTTCGCCGACGATCGTGCGCACGTCGCGGGCTCTCAGCCGGTTGAGCGTGATTTGCATATGATGCGCCCGCATCGTCCAGGGCGGACGAAACTCGGGCCGCGCTGTGTACAGCAGCAGCAGCCGTGCGGTTGCCCCCTGCTCGACGATCAGTTGGATCAGTTCGAGGGTCGACGGGTCGGCCCAATGTAAATCCTCGGTCGCAATCACTAGCGGCTTCGCACGGGCCGAACCGAGCACCCATTCGACCAGGGTGCCCAGCAAACGGCGGCGTTGTTGTTCGGGCGACATCAGCGACGCCGGATACTCCGGTGGCAGTGGGACACTCAACAATGGCGCGAGTAGCGGGATCGCTTCGGCGGGCGCCAGACCTGCCGCCATCAGCCGCGACGCGAGCCCCGCGATCTGGTCCTGAGCCGGAGTGTCGCCCACGAACTGCCGCAGCATTTCGGTGATCGGATAGAAGGGTGTGTTCTGGTAAAAGGCGCCGGCGCCCGTTTCGATCCAAGTGTGTGGCGTCCCAACGATCTTTTCGTGAAAGCGCTGCACCAGGCGCGATTTACCGATGCCCGCCTCGCCGATAATCACCGCCACCTGGCCCTCGCCGTCGAGCGCCCGTTCCCACCGACTCAACAACGAACGCAGTTCATCTTCGCGTCCAACGAACGGCGTCAGTCCGCCCGCCGCGGTCGCTGCTTCGAACCGCCCGCGCATCCCACTCGGCCGGTCTACCCGATAGAGCTGCACCGGCAGTGCGATCCCCTTGAGCGCCTGCGCCCCGCGGTCCTCGACGATGAACAAGCCGGCGATCAGCCGCTGCGTGGCCTCCGAGATCATCACGGTTGAGGGATCGGCGGCCGCCTGTACCCGGGCCGCGATATTCGCCGCATCGCCGAACGCATCGACCGCTTGGCCCCCACCGGCACCGGCACTCACCACCACCCGGCCCGAATCGACGCCTATCCTGACCGCCAGCTTCGCGTGTGCCGGCTGCTCGTTGAGCTGCGTGATCGCCCCGAGGATCGCGAGCCCTGCGCGTGCCGCCCGCTCGGCGTCATTGTCGTGCGCCACTGGGTAGCCGAAGAACGCCATGATCCCATCACCAACATACCGCACGACCTCGCCGCCAAAGCGCGTGATCGCCTCTGACGCCACACGCTGATAGCCGGCCACTATTGCGCGCCACTCCTCGGGATCGACCTGCGCCGCCAGCGTGACCGAGCCAACCAGGTCGCAGAACAGAATCGTCAGATGCCGCCGCTCCCCCACATGAGCTTCGCCCGCTTCGCGTGAAGCCGTCCCCGCGGCCGCTGGTACCGTCAGCGGCGCGCCACATTCGCCGCAGAATTGTTCACTTGTCAAGTTGGAGGCGCCGCATTTGGGGCATGCGGTCGCTAGCGCCGAACCGCACGACGCGCAGAACTTTCGGCCCTCGCGATTGTCGGTATCGCATTTGGGACAGTGCATACTGGTTTCGCTCAGTTGGACAGCTCGGCGAGTAGCGCTTTCGCTTCTTTGAGATCGAGCGTTTCGAAGCCTTCAGTAAACCAGTTGTAGATCTCCGCAAGCATCGCGCTCGCTTCCTCGCGATTACCCTGTGATGCGAGCAGTCGCGCGAGCGAGGTTGTGGCGCGAAGTTCCCACAGCTTAGCGCCCTGATGCTTTCCAATCTCGATAGCCTTCTCAAAACATTGCTGCGCGCCTTGGATGTTCGCTCTCTCCGTCTTCAAGAGCACCTCGCCCTTCAAGCGATGGGTTTCCGCCTCGTGGACATGTTCGCCGCATTTGTTTCCTGCTTCTAGCGCCTGGTCGAGTGCGCTCAGCGCATCTTCAAATCGGCCCATCGCCACGTAAGCTACGGCTCGATGCGCGAGAAAATCCTCGCGGTTCGGGCTGCCGCCAGTTTCCGCGACCGCTTTGCGACCCAGCTCTATTTGAGCAGCGCCTTCGTCGCCGCGACCCTGAGCCGCGATAGCTCCCCCAAGCAAAACGGTTACATGCGCCTGCCAGTAGACGAAACCATGTTCAAGGCATAGCGCAATCTGGCGCTCGGCGGTCGTCTGTGCGTCCTTTGCTTCCCGGCCGCGTAACTGGATACCGGTGAGGAAGTTATTGGCAAAGGCCAAGCTGAACGGGTCGGATAGCGCACGCGCCAATTCGACCACCTCTTCGGCCCGCCTTAGCGCCTGGTCAGGATAACCGAGTAATTGAATCGTCCCGGCCGCATATGAACGGGCGACCACTTCCATATCGACCCCGAGCGCTCGCTGACGTCGCCCGCTGCTTAGACATATCGCCATCTCGAGGTGCTCGCGGGCGTGTCTGAACTCCCCGAGCGAGTACGATGTATCGCCAAGAGCCTGATGCGCGAACATCGAAAATATTAGATCGTTCGCACTTCGGGCTCGTCGCAGGAGGTCTTCTGCGATCTCATAAGCGGCGCGAAACTCTGATCGCACCAGGTGATTCACCCAGAGTCCAAACAACGCGTGAAATGCACTGCTCGACTCCGCGTCACGTCCACAGAGCTGGCGCGCCCGGCCATAAGCATCCTCGGTATCGGGCGACGCCCAACCCTTAATGGCGATCAACACCGGACCGATTCCCAACAAGAGCGGCAGTTCGCTGCGGTCTCGGTCGGCTGATTCAGGCAGCGTGTGCAGAATGCCGAGCGCCTCGCGATAATGTTGCTCGGCTTCGCGATAGGCGCCGCGCGGGACGGCGTGCTCAGCAGCCCTTTGCCATTGAGTGATCGCGTTCTCGATTTCACCCGCTTCGGTCCAGTGGCGGGCGAGTACTTCAGGATGGGTCTCCTTGATTGCGGGAAACTTCTCGTCGATGGTCCGTGCGACCCTGAGATGCAACTCCTTGCGGCGGCTTTTGAGCAGCGCTTCATAGGCGGCGTCGCGAATTAGTGCATGTTTGAACTGGTACTTCGCCTCCGGCGCGATGCCGCGCTCGTAGAGCAGTTCGGCGTCGGTCAGAGTGCGCAAAGCAAGTTGCAATTCCTCGTCGGGGATCGGGTGAACCGCGTGGAGAAGCTCGTAGGAGAAGTCGCTGCCGAGCACGGCACCTATTTGCGCAACTTCCTTGGCCGGGCCGAGCCGATCGAGCCGCGCCATCAGCGAATCATGCAGCGTGGCCGGGATCGCGTTACCCGTGAGCTTGGCGTCGCCACTCTCGAGCACGGCCCGCGTCAACTCCTCGACGAACAGCGGGACGCCGCCGGTACGCTCGACCACGGTTGCAATGGTCTCGTCGGACAACGCTTTCTGCGCCGTTACTTCTGCGACTATCGTGCGCACCTCGCGGACATTCAGCCGGCTGAGCGTTATTTGCGCATGATGGGCCCGCATCGTCCATGGCGTGCGGAACTCCGGGCGCGCAGTATAAAGCAGCAGCAGCCGCGCGGTCGCCCCCTGCTCGACCAATAACTGGATCAACTCCAGGGTTGAAGGGTCGACCCAATGTAAATCCTCGGTCGCAATCACCAGCGGCTGCGTACGCGCCGAACCGAGCACCCATTCGACCAGGGTAGCCAGCAAGCGGCGGCGTTGTTGTTCGGGCGACAGCGGCGACGGCGGATACTTCGGCGGCAGCGGGAGATTGATCAGCGGCGCGATCAGCGGAATCGTTTCGGCCGGCGCTAGACCGGCCTCTGTCAGCCGCGTCGCGAGTTGTGCGATCGGCTCGTGAAGAACGCCGTCACCAATCATCTGACGCAGCATCTCGCCAATCGGATAGAAGGGCGTGTTCTGGTAAAAGGCTCCTGTGCCCGCTTCGAGCCAGGCGTGCGGCGTCCCCGCGATCTGTTCGTGGAACCGCCGCAGCAGGCGCGATTTTCCGATCCCAGCCTCGCCGATAATCGTGACGACCTGCCCTTCGCCCTCAAGCGCGCGCTCCCAACGATTCTGGAGCGAGCGCAATTCGTCTTCGCGCCCGACGAACGGGGTCAGACCACCCACCGCCGCCACGGCCTCGAAGCGCCCGCGCATCCCGCTCGGCCGGATGACGCGATAGAGCTGTATTGGCTGCGCGATGCCCTTGAGTGTTTGCGCACCGCGGTCCTCGACCACGAACAGTCCCGCGACCAGCCGCTGCGTCGCGTCCGAGATCATCATAGTGTCCTGCTCGGCGGCCGCCTGCACGCGCGCGGCGATATTGGCCGCGTCGCCGAAGGCATCAACCGCTTGACCTGCGCCTATACCCACCACCACGCGGCCGGAATTGATACCGATCCTGACCGACAACCTGGTATGTGCGGGTCGTTCGTTGAGCTGCGCGATCGCGTCCAGGATAGCGAGCCCCGCGCGCACGGCCCGCTCGGCATCATTGTCATGGGCGATTGGGTAGCCGAAGAACGCCATGATCCCGTCGCCGACGTAGCGCACGACCTCGCCGCCGAAACGCGTGATCGCTTCGGACACTGCGCGCTGGTAACCCGCCACCGTCGCGCGCCACTCCTCGGGGTCGACCCGCGACGCCATCGTGGTGGAGCCGACCAAGTCGCAGAAAAGGATCGTCAGATGCCGCCGCTCCCCCGCGAGCTCGGGCCGCAGTGCGAGAGTGGCTGTTGCGCCCGCCGGGCTCACTGGCGCACTTAGCGCAGCGCCGCAGTCGGCACAGAACTTCGCGTCTGTTGCGTTGTCGGAATTACAGCCCGGACAGCGATTCAACAACGGACTCCCGCACTCGGCGCAAAACCGCTTGCCCGGCATTCCCTCTGTCCCGCACTTCGCACAGCGCATGTTCAGCTTCCCAACTCGTCAAGCAGGGCCTTGGCTTCTTTCAGATCAGCCGTGTCGAAGCCTTCAGTGAACCAGTTGTAGATGTCGGCGAGCATCGCTCGGGCTTCGTCGCGACCGCCCTGACGTTCGAGCAGCCGCGCGAGGCTCGTCGTCGCGCGCAACTCCCATGACTTTGCGCTCTGCTTACGCGCAACCTCGATCGCTCGCTCAAGGCAGCTCTGAGCTTCCGCTGTGTTGGAATCGTGTTGTTTCAGCAGCAGCTCGCCCTTAAGCCGGTAAATCTCGGCGACGGGCCAACGGTCTTCATTCTTATCCGCGACGGCCAATGCTTCCGCCACGACATTCAGGCCCTCGTCGAGGTGACCTGTTTCCAAGCAGATATCGGCCAGGTGAGAAAGCCAATAGGGCCGCCCTAAGTCGGTTCCTGTCGCTTCTAGTGCTGCGAGGCCTTCGCGTATTTGTGCCGCTCCCGCCTCATGTTCTCTCAGTTTGGCCGTCGCCCACCCGTATTGGACGTTTGCGTAAGCCGCCGCGTCGGGGAAGTCATATTCGGTTGCCCTGACGATCATTCCCTGCGCCACTTCTTGCACCGCGCGAGGTTCCCCGCGGTATTGCTGCACGATACAGAAAAAGAATTCGGCGAAGTTAAGACTAAATGGATGGGATAGCCCTCCCGCCAATCCCAGCGCTTCATGGACTCGCTTAAGAGCTTGGTCAGGATACCCGAGGCACCATAGAGTTGAAGCCAGGTAGGACAAACAGCCCACTCCTGAGTCAATCCCTGTAATGAGATCTCGGTCACCATTATAGAGAACCGATGAGATTTCAAGATGTTTCCTGGCCGGAAAGAATTCACCCATATGGTTCAGAGCGAATCCGACTGCGTTGTGCGCTTTTAGCAACTTGGCAGGGTCATCCACAGCCTCCGCTATGTGGAGGAGCTGCTCACCAAGCTTAAGGGCCGGGCCTATTTCGCCGCTTAATAAGCGAAGGGTGTATAGCGCGGACAAAGCCGGGAAAACTTCAGGAGGGTCTCCCAGGAGCTCGCACAACTCGCGTGCGCGGAAGGAAGCTCGTTGAAATTCTGGTGAGACCCAGCCCCTGACAGCGATGAAAGCCGGGAGAACAGCAAGCTGAAGCGACAGTTCTCGTGCAATCCCCGCAGGAGCGCCGGGTAGGCTCTTCAGCAGATCGATGGCGGTTGTGAGACTGGTGATTGCATCAGTGTGTGCGGAGCGCTGGATGGCTTGCTGGCCAGCTCGTCCCAGATATTCTATCGCCTTGTTGGCATTATCGCTGTGACAATAGTGATGCGCCAACTGGCCGAGATGATCGTCCAACTGGTCGGCGAAGATTGCTTCGAGCGCCTGCCCGGTGCGCTCATGCAGTTGTTTGCGACGCTCAATGAGTAACGAGTTGTAGGCGACTTCCTGAGTCAACGCGTGCTTGAAGATATACTCGATGCCGCTCGCGGCCGGCTGCTCGTAGATAAACTCGCCCGCCTGCAAATTCGCCAGATCTTGCGTGAGCTGGTCATCGACCTGCGGAGCAACCTGTTGCAAGAGGGCTAGCGGCGACTCCCGGCCGATCACCGCGAGCGTCTGCAGCAGCTCTTTCTGCTCAGCCGCAAGCCGATCGATGCGCGCGGCGAGCATCCCCTGCACCGTCGGCGGCAGCCGCAGTTGGGAGAGCGAGCGCGTCACCTTGACGACGCCGTTGCGCGTCAGCGCACCCTCGTCGAACAACGCCTGCACGATCTCCTCGATAAAGAACGGATTGCCGCCGGTGCGCTCAGTGATGATCCGCTTGAGCGGATTGAGTTCGACGCTCCCGCCGAGCAATGCCGCCAGCATCGCTACCCCATCTGCGCCGCCCAGCGGGTCCAGCCGGAGCTGTGAGTAGTAACTCTTGTTGGTCCACTCGTGCCGATACTCGGGGCGATAATTGAACAGTAACAGCAGGTGGGAACTGGCGACGCTGTTGGCCAGCAAGTCGAGCAGCGCCTGGGTCTGCGCGTCGATCCAGTGCAGATCCTCGAAAATCACAACCACCGGTTGTTTCACGCTTTCCCTGAGAACGATGCCCTTGATCGCGTCGAGCGTCCGCTGGCGCTTGATCTGCGGATCCATCTGGGCAATTGGATCGGGACCCTCGAAGATGCCGAGCAAACCGAACAAGTACGGCTCCGTGTCTTCCAGTGCGGGGTCCAGCGCAGACAGCGCCGCACCCACCTTCGCGCGGCGCGCCGCCGTATCATCAGTGTCCGCGATCCAGAAGTAGTCGCGCAGCAGCTCCAACACCGGCAGCCACGCCGACGCCTTGCCGTGCGAGACCGAGTAGGCTTCCAGCATTTTGCAGGTCGGCGGGATCGTCGCCTTGAATTCGTGGAACAGGCGCGACTTGCCGGTCCCCGCCTCGGCCATCACCGCGACGATCTGCCCGTGCCCGCTCATGGCGAGTTCGAGCGCGCGCCGCATCTGCTCAAGCTCGTGCTCGCGCCCGACGAACTTCGTCAGCCCGCGCCGCGCCGCCAGCTGAAAATGCGATCGCAGCGGGCCGAGCCCGGTCACCTCATAAACTGCGACCGGAGCGCTGAGGCCTTTGACCGTGACCGGTCCCAACCCACGCAAGGCGAAATAGCCCTCGCAGAGCTGGCGCGTATCTGCACTCGTCGCGATCGAACCCGCCGGCGCGAGCGATTCCAGCCGCGCCGCCAGGTTCGCCGTATGGCCAATCAGCCGGTACTCAACCTTGCCACTGGTCTCGACCGAATACGCCACCACTTCACCGGTGTGTACACCGACGCGGGCCTCGAGGGCGCGTAACCCCTTGGCGGCACGACGCTGCCCATCAGCGCGTAACTCCTGCTGCATCTGGAGCGCTGCGTACAGCGCGCGCTGCGGATGGTCTTCATACGCCGTCGGCGCACCGAACAAGGCGAAGATGCCGTCGCCGGTCGATCTTGCGACATAGCCCTCGTAGCGGCGCACCGCCTCAGCCATAATCCGCAGCGCCGGAGCGACAATCGCGTGGGCCTCCTCGGGATCGAGGTCTTCCATCAATTGCGTCGAGCCCTTGAGATCCGCGAACAGCGCGGTCACGATCTTGCGCTCGCCCTCGAGGCTATCTTCGGCGGGCGCTTCAGCTGCGCGCTTCGTTGAAGCTTCTGATTGCTGTGCCGGAGGAGTAGACGCGGGCGTGCCCAACGCCGTGCCGCAGTCCTCACAAAACGCCGATAAAGGAGCGTTTTCCGCGCCGCACGTTGAGCAAGGCTTGCATAACGGACTGCCGCAGGCCGCGCAGAACTTTCGGCCCGTCGCGCTTTCGGTCCCGCACTTGAGACACCGCATCGCGCCACCCCCCAAGCAGAACGACGATTGATCGGAACTGCTCCGTGTATATCCTGCTTCGCCTATAGTGACTAGGCTCGCGCGAATCGACAATCGCAGCTTTAGCGGTTTCCAACCTCTCGTGACACTAGACGCGCTCCGTCCTGCCCGCTACCGGACAGTTTGCCCGTTTCAACCCTTGAACTGAGGCTGTGTGGCTGTAGTCGAAACCAGATCTCCGGAATCTTCACCGAGCAGGACGTGCAGATGCGCGTGGCCGGACAGCCAGCCGAGCCAGGGACCACGGCTGTCGACTGGTGTATGACCCGCAATCCGGTCACCTTGCGAGCCAACACGAGTGTTACGTATGCGCTGAACGTGATGGTGATCGAAGGCTTTCGTCACATCCCGATCGTCTATGATGCGGGCCGGCTGGTCTCGGTTGTCTCGATGCGGAATGGAATACCTGAGCGAGTTCTTCAGCCGTGATGTGATCAGTCTGCCGCCCAATCCCCACGCCCGTTAGCGCACACGCGACGGCGCCTAGCCAGAGGGTCCAGCGCGCACGGCGCTTACGTCATTATCGTCATGTCATCTTGCAAGGCCGCTTTCGTTGGACGATCAAGTGCCACCCAGTTCTTGCAGAGAGCCTTACGAATCCTAAGGCACCGAGTATAAACGCCATCTCTCGGGCACGCCCTTCAGCCTATGAGCGCCGTGGTGCTTGAACTTGATTCCCGACCCGACCACCAGATCCTTGACCGCGCTAGAAACGAGCACTTCGTCCGCGCCGGCCTTTGCCATAACCCGCGCGCCAATATGGACCGCGATACCTTCGATCGCATCCCCAATGAGTTCACACTCGCCCGTATGCAGTCCTCCCCTGATCTCCAGGCCGAGAGTTCGAACAGCCTGACGCATCGCGAGCGCACAACGAATCGCCCGAGCTGCTCCTGGCGGCCGACCGAAGGTAGCGAGTATTCCGTCCCCAGTAGTTCTTATCTCTGTTCCCCCGGAAGCGCGAAGCTCTTTGCGGAGTGCGGCGTAATAGTGGCTCAGCACTTGGCTCCAGCGACGGTCGCCCAGCAATGCGGCTTTCTCGGTCGAGCCAACAATATCGACAAACAACACAGTGGTAAGAATGCGCCGGGATTCGATGCTACCCTGCGCAGGCCGGCGTTGGATGCGTACTGTTGCCAACAGCTCTTCGTATCGGTGGCCGCGTCGACGCGCGATCGCTCTTGCCATATAAGCGCGCGCCCGCTGCTCCGAGCCACAGGGAACGGTCTTTTGCCGCGGCCGACCCGCCCAGTAAATCCGTCTGCCGGGGCCGGCTCCCCGTACTTCGACGGAACCCCATTTCAACAGTACCGTCGAACCGGTTCGACCGATCGTCCATGCTTTGGACGTATACCCGCTCACATTCAAATGATGGACGCCGACGCGGAGGAATTTCGCTATAAGCGTTTGGTTTGGAACGTCGCAAAGGCGGGGTTAAATGATCTTCCGCTTTAAGCCGTTTAACTCGCCGCCTGCGATCGCGAGGTTCAACCTTGTCAGCTTTCCCACTATCTACCAACGGTCACGGAGGCGTATCGCTGGGAGCCGTAATTTGACAACCTTACTATGGTCACTCATCATCTGGCGAAATATCCGGTACGCGGCGAGTGCCCGCTCCTCAAGGACCTTGCTGAAATCGATATCGAACGGCATCTGATGCGCCAGGAAGTAGAGCAGGTCCACGCCGAGGTCCAGCGCCTTCGCGAACTGCTGCAGGAGAAAGCCGCGCGGCGGATGCCGCAGGCTGTGCTCAATATCGTTCAGATAGGGCCCGGAAATCCCGCGTCCCTCTTCGGTCTTGATTAGCGCGGCCAGTTGCCGTTGGGTCAGATTGGCCTTCCGCCGCGCCTCCGCATCACTTCGCCGAAGACTCTCATCGCGCTACTCCCGCGCTGGTCCGTGCGCTGTCTCGTTTGAGCGCCGCCCGAAACAGCCTAAACGCCGCCACTATCCGGTTCGCGTCGATGTACTCCGTTGGCACGACGTCCGGCGGCATCCGCCTTGCCCAAAAATAGAGCACCTCCGGCGGCAGCTTGAGCCTGGCCGCGATCTGCTCGATCAGGTAGTCGGAAGGGATGCCCCGACCATTTTCGATGTAGTTCAGATACGTGGCCGAAAGGGCCTCCTCGCCCCGGTTCTTCAAACACGCCGCCAACTGTTGCTGCTGAAGTCCGAGCTGCTTCCGCCGGGTGGCGATCAGCTTGCCGAGAATGTTCATAAAGGGCCTCCACGGCCATCCAGATTGCGCCTCAACGTGCGCAACGCGTCCCTGAGGGTTTCAAGGTCGACCTTGCCCAGCCGCAAATCAGGCGCGCGCCGCCCTTCGAGAAAAAAGAGCAGGTCGGCATCTACTTGCAGAACCGTGGCCAACTGGTTCAGGACCGCGTCCGAAGGCTTGCGGTGGTCGTTCTCCAGATCGAGCAGGTAGGGAATCGAGATCGGCGTGCCATCAGCCTTGCCCAACGCCGCGGCCACCTCGCACCCAACCAAGCCCAGCTCCTTACGCCGTTGGCGAATGAATTCTCCCAAGGTCGTCATCGTGGTTCTCTCCTGAGCTCACGCCTGAATGCGGCATATGCCGCTACGATCCGCTCGCGCGAAGGATCGTCCTGGCGCGACAATACTTCCTCGTCGAGCCGCCCGGCATAGAAGCGCAACACATCGCGCGGAACGCCCAGCACGTCGGCTAATTGGGCCACAAAATGAGGCGCCGGCGGATTACGCCGGTTGTGTTCGATATCGTTGATGTACGCGAGACCGATGCTGGTGCCATCTTTCTTCTTGAGCCGGGCGGCCAATGCTTGCTGGGTCAGCCCCCGTGACATCCGTGCTTCCGCGACTACTTCACCGAAGATTTTCATCTGATTGCCGGTTCTTCATCCGCAGGAGCCCGCACTTCAGGTGCGGACTCCTGCTCTTCACCTTCACTCAAAAAGCAGCCTCTTCTTCTCCCGCCAAGGCATCATCATCAGCCGGCACCTCGGGTCGCGCCCCAAGGAACTGCACCCGCTGCGCGATAATCTCGGTACGATAACGTTTGCCGCCGTTGTCCCTGGCTTCGTATTCGCGGGTGCGCAAACGTCCTTCGACGTAGACGTGGCGCCCCTTGGCCAGATACTCTTTGCAGATCAAGGCCAGCTTCCCGTAGACGACTACCCGGTGCCAATCCACGCGTTCCTGCTTCTGCCCGTTCTTGTCGGTGAAGCTTGCGTCGGTCGCGACCGAAAAGCTCGCGAGCGGCTGCCCACTCGGCAAATAACGCAATTCTTCGAGATCATGGCCGACATACCCTATAAGCGTGACGCGATTCAAAGACATGGTGATTTCTCCTCTTTGCGAACTTTTGACGCACTGCGCCGTACTACCTACTTGGTTGAACCCCGCTCATTATTACCGAGCGCCGCTAACGGCGGCGACGCGCGACCGTCACTCTGCCAAGCCGCCCGTTCCGCAGCTTCCGGATCGTGAGACTTGAGCAGCGCAACGAAACAGCCCCAGTCGAACACCGCGTTACTCGCCCACAAATGGACTTTGACCCAATTTTCCTCAGACCGAACCTTGCGCCCACAACGCGCACAGTTGTTGTCCATCGCCGTTACTCCTTCGTGCCCGCCTCCGCTCTGGCGGCAGGGCATTTGCGATCGCGCTGGGCTCCCCTTCCGAGCCATTTTCGGGGGCGGCCCCCTCACCCAACCATGAGGGGCCGCACCTGATTTCCGGGATGCCGACGCTCGTAACGCAGCGGGCGTGCCAAGCGCTCCCGCGCGGTCGCTCCACGATGGCGCGTTTGCAGTGGAGCGCCTCGGCCACCGTATACTCAGTGCAGACCGAGCGATTGCGCTCGTGGCAGACTCTGTTTTGGTCGCACAACGTCAAGGGCCAGCTCCTTGTCTTGTTTGCGGGCGACGGCTTGGCGCATGCCCTGCAGGTCGTCGGTATATATGCGCAGCTCTTTGCGCTCGCGGCTGGTCGAAACGTAGAACTGTCGCTGATTGATCAGGTCGACGCTGCGGCGACTATCGATATGGGCGATCTCGCGATCGACCGTGGCGCCCTGCAGGGCGTGACTGGTGGTGGCGTAGCCGAGATCGATATGCCGGGCCTGCTCCAGCGGAAGCATCAGCCGCCGTCCGCCGTCGAAGGCTACTTCGATTTTGTCGTCGGTCAGGTTCTTGACGACGGCGAATTCATGATTGGCGATACGATGGCGGTGGTCGGGTTCGCGCCACTCGATGCGGTCGCCGGCGGCAATCGTACGGATCTCACTGGTGTAGACGCGCAACCCCTTCCAGCGCGACGGGTCGAACTCGATCTCACTGCCGTTCACAAACCGGAGGGTCAGTGAATCCTCGCTGACGCCGGCGACCGTGAGATAGGCTTGCTTGGGAATGTCGTGCTTCTTGCTCCCGCGCACGAAGTAGATGACGTCGCTTTCGTGGTAGCTGAGCGGATGCTGCAGCTGGGCCCGCGTGAGATCGCGGTTGATTAGAATCTCGTGCTCGTAGCTGCGCTTGCTGACGTAACCGTGCTCGACGAGCGTGTTGCGGACGGCCTGATTGATAACGCGACGTTCATCATTCGCCGGCGACGAAATCGCGCAGCTCTGCCGCGCCTGGTGAGCATCGAGGTAATCCGCCGCGATCCGCGCGTAGCGCTCGGCGGGGTCAGCGATCGCGACGACCCGGTTGTGCTCGATCAGGAGGTCGACGGCTTCGCCCGTCCGCCCGTTAGCCGCGAGTTCGACGGCCCGGCGCAATTCGGGGGCTTCCTGACGCCGAATAGTAGTGAGCTCCGCAACGGCTAAATTGTCAGCGAGAAACTGCCGTACCGGAGAACCAGCCTCGATGGCCAAATGCTGCCGCTGGTCGCCGACGAAGACGATACGGTCGATACCCAACTGTTGGGCGAGTTTGAGCAACTGGTTGGTCGGCACGGTCGCGAGCAGGCTGGATTCATCTATGATCCACACTTCGAGACCTTGCTTTGGAGGCGCCGTTTTTGCCGCGAGCAGCTTCGCGATGGTTTGAGCGTCGATGCCGGCTTCCCGAAGGGCTTTGACGCTGCCGGTGGTGGCGCCAAGCCCGCGGACGGTCCAGCCAGCCTCCTCCATGTATTCCTTGACTGCGCCGACCAGTGAGGTCTTGGCCGTGCCGGCCAGGCCTTCGATGGCGCTCGCCCAATAGGGCGTAGTCAGGGTGAGGACCGCCGCATCAATCTGGTCGGGTAGCAGCCCGCGGCTAAGCGCCCATGCGCGCACCCCGTCAGTACCGGCAACTGAGATGCTGCCATCGCTCGGGTTGCGGATTCTGATGCCGGCGATCGGGTGACCATTGCGCATACGGTCATGCACCAACCGGAGATTTTCGCGTTCGAGGCTGACCATCCGCGGGCTGGTGTAGGTATCGAGCGGATGAAGGTAGGAGTGACCGGCAGCGATCAACTGTCCTGCTTTCTGCCGCGCGTCAATTTCAGCGCGGACATGGTTCAGATCGATCGCTCCGACGCCGTGGCGCAGGGCGGCAGTAACCAGCTCGCGATGATCGATGACGGCGTAGCGTGAACTGAGGTGACGATCGGCGTAGTCCAATGACTCGCGCGTGTGGGCCTCGGCCGTTGGGCTCGTGAGGGCCTGGGCTGGCTTGAGCTGGAGAGACGACGGGCGGTAGTTGAGGTCAATCCCTTGTTGTCGCGCGAGCGCTTCGCGTTCCGCCTTCAGCGCCACCGGATCGCAGTCACGCTTCGGCTTGCGCGTTTCCAGCACGATATCGCGCGCGATACTGGGGTTGCTGATGCCGCGTGCCCGCTTGGTCCGTTCGATATCCAGGGCGCGTTCCGAAAAGGCTTCGATCTGCTGACGGGTATAACCTGCCAGTTCGAACGAGCCATCAGCTTTGCGAACGATATCGTAGCCGAGCTGCTGGACGCGTTTGGCAAGTTCCGCCATGTAGACCGCGTCGATGAAGCGGCGTGCCTTGTAGATCTGCTGCGGGTCGAGGCCGCGCCATTCGCCATTGGCGAGCCGCGTCATGTTCGCGATGAAGAAGTGGTGATGCAGCTGGGGCATCGGCCCGTGCTCGCCGTGGATCGATTCGCGTGAGTCGTAATGTTCGAACATGATCGCGACGACATTGCCGGTCTCGACCCACTCTTTGCCGCCATGCCGGCGCGCTAATGCGCACGCCTCGACTTCACGGATCGCGTACAAAGCGGCCTCGCGGTCGACCTGCAGAAGCCGTTCGTCGCCGCAAACGAGAGCCTGGATGCTGATCGACTTGGGCGGCGAGAGGGTGCAATCCCAACCCGCCCGCTCGGCATCGCCGTGCGTCGCCTTGGTCCGCAGCTCGGCTTGGGTAGTCGGGTCGTGGCCGCGTAGAAGGGCGTCGAATTGCTCAGCGGTAAGGTCGGCGAGTGCGAGCAATTGCGCCCCGCGGCCGACCGCGTGGCCGATGATGCCCTGCTCGGTCCCGGCGTAATAGCCCGCCGCGCTGTAATGGACGCGGTAATAGGACCCGGCCTGTTCGATCGTCATCGCGCCGTCCGAAAAGCTGACCATAATTAGCCCTTAGCCTCCTTCGGCGGGCGTGCCGAACGCCCGAGCAAGCGTCCCGTCAGGGTTGCGTCACTCTGATCAGCTGGGTCGACTCTAAGCGGTTGCGGTCGGCGCACTGGCGTCCGCGCTCGTGGGACGAAATCCGGCTGCCGTCGCGTCAGATGCAGTTCGGGAATGCGGACCGTCGTGCGGTGCTCGCCGGCAATGCAGAGATAGCCATGGAAGGGCCGCAACTGCTGAATCTCGGCCGGCAGGACCAGGTGCTCGACGCTGCGGTGTGGGCTCAGGTTGACGCCCTCGCGATAGGTCGAAAGCCCGGCAAGCTGCGTCATCTGGAGCCGCTCCGTCTCGTGCGAACCGATCAGATCGGAACCCCAGCGCGCCGTTTCGGGTTCGTCCGAACGCATAATCAGTTTGGTGGTCGGCGAGCTGGTAAGGGTGATCGCTCCGTCGCGCCCGTAGATCGCCCGCGTCTGCGCCACATTCTGAAAGCCGATGACGACCGCGAGGCCGCGCTTGCGTCCCCGTGTCACCAGCTTTTCGATCTGGGGCTGATAGCCAAGGGCCGGCAATTCGTCGGCGACAATCCAGACCTGCTCGCTGCCAATCTGCGCGCTCATTAACCAGCGCACCAGGCAGTCGAGCCAAAGGCCCTGCAGCGGTTCGATCGCTTCGCGGATGTCTTCCTTACATGGGAGGAAGACCCAGCCCTCACGCCTCTCGGCCCATTCGCGGGCGCTCCAGCTGCGCGTCGTTTGCTCCAGCGGCGGCAGGTGGTAGCAGGCCTTGAGGGCGTTCGCGACCGTGGCCACGATGCAGGCACCCTGGTCGTGCGCCTGCGGATCGACAATGGCGTAGGCGCGGGTACCGGCGAGCCGCGCGTGCATTTCGTCGCGTGGTAGCGCCAGGAAGTCAGATAACAGCCGGATGTCCGGATCCTCGGCGAGAACCTCAAAAATGCTCGTGGCGAGAGTGCGCCCGGAGTCCCGAAAAAAGATTTCGTTGGCCGTCCGGGCTGGGACTCGGACCAGCGACGCGGCCAGCGCCTCGGCGTCCATCACGTAGCTGTCGTCACGAATTTCGAGCCACGGGGACCAGAAGGGACAGCGCTCGTTCAGTGGATTCAGGATCGCGTCGCCGCGTTTCTCGTTGTAGAACTCCTGGACGAACTCGGCCTCGGGATCGATCACGATCGCCCGCTCCTCGCGCCGCTCGACCTGCTGCAGAATGTGGCGCATGGCGGTGGTCTTGCCCGACCCCGGTGACCCGGTAATCAGGATGTGCTCGCACTCCTTGCTCGCCGGAATCACGCTCGCCCCAAGCTTGATCCCGACCGGCGGCGCGGACGGGCATCGGACATAAGTGATCACTCGACTGAGGTAAGGTCGCAGCGCCCGGTTATGCTGCCGCGGTGTGAGAAGCCGCAACCCACGCAGATGCGCCTTGCCGTCGGGCTCGCGCTTGATGCGCCAGGCGATGACGGCGACCGCGATACTCAATGGAAAGAGATCGGTCCCAAGCCCGTAGTAGTTGCCCAGCCCGGTCGCCATGTGCCAGTACCAGGAGTAGAAACTGTCGCCATACATCGCCGGTCCGTTGAGCCACGCAGTGAAGTCCGGCAGCATGTACCAGAGCCCGTTCGCCGGCACCTTGAGGCTCGGCGTGAAGCGGTTCAGCAAGGGCGTGTCGTTAAGAACTCCGCACAGGATCCAGCGGCCGAAGAACTGATGATGCAGCCACGGTCGGTAGAGCCCCACGCGATACCAGATGACGCCGATCGTGAGCGTGAACCAGAGGTAAATGACCCAGCGGAAGGCTCGCGCCCACAACACCGCGCCCATTTTCGCGCGGGTCTGGATACTCTGAAATTCGGCGGCGGCGGAGTTGCGGAGACGCATTGTACTACTTTCCTTAGCTAGTGCGGGTTGACGCTTTCTGACAGATTGCCGGTTCTGCGCTTTGTGACTTAGCCTTCGGTATTCGACGCACCATTCCCAAGGGGATGAGTACAGTATGTTCGGAACATCGGGCCTTGCCCGACGAGCCCAAACCGTTCCTGCACCCCGCCTGAAATCGGCTCCTTGCGGCTCTCGACGAGGTTCCGAAAATGCTCGCGTCGAGGGTCGGGCTGAGACAGAGGCGAACCGTTGCAAGGTTGGTTCAACATGACCGCGCCTATTTGGTCGTGGTGCCGTTGACGTTACGCATTGGCGATTCCGGTGTGGTTGCGGCGGCCCTGATTTTGTCGCCGGATCTGTCACCAGATTTGTCGCCGGGTTTGTCGCCAACTTTGTCGGGCATCAGAAGCAGCTTTTCGTGAATCTCTTCGTTGGCGCTGGCGATCGCGTCAACGATCGACGCGTAGTAGTCAGCACCTTTCCTTTCGGCGAGTGCGCGGGTGTCATCCATGCTGCGCTTGAGCGACGCCGGGAGCCGGAGAGTGACGCGTTCCTGTACTTCGACTTTGGGTTTGATGGTGACTTTCATGATGGCACTCCTTATTTCTCGTCCTGGTCAAAGCGAGCACCGCGTAGGGCAAGCTTGCCTTCGACGGCCGCGCTGGTTTTCTGCAGCAGGTCAGCGACCAGTTCGTCACCGAATCGGCGCTGTAACTCAGCCAGCTTGGCTGCCACGCGTGCCGGCAATTCGAGCGTGATCGTGGTTTCGGTGTCGTCGTCGTGTTCGTCGCTCATGATGGTCCCTCCTAAACGATTGGGGTCTTCACTGACGCGTCACAGCCGCGTAGGCGTTGCTCGCCGTCCAGACGGGCCGGATGGTGCTCTGAATAAGATCGATGGGGACCGGGCCGATGTAGCGGCTGTCCCAACTGTCGGGACTCGTGCCGAGCAACCAGTACTGCCCCGCCTGCAGGGTGTAGGTGCCGAAGGGAAAGGGCTGGTAGCTGGTCGTGGTAGGGATGCCGCTGTACGGCCAGAGTCTGTCGTTGATGTAGCTGCCCTCCGGGGTTACGCGCACGGTGTCGCCGGGGACGGCAACGACGTGCTTCATCAGAAGCCGCAGCGCCACCATGCCGCCCGGCGCCGGCCTGCCCGGTAGCCGCAGGTAAAGTCCCGTCGGCTCGGAGTGGGTCAGGTTGACCATCGGTCCCGCGAAGCGGTTGCCGATACCGACGATCGCGATCACGGTGGCGAACAGCGTCAGGCGCGTCAGGGTCAGGTTCATCGCCGCGCCTCGTCGTAGGGTTGGTCGAAGCGCAGGTCGCGCGTGACCAGCACGCGGAAGATGGTGCCCTTGCGAATCTCAATGCTGGGCCGGAGTTGCTGGAACATCATCCCGAGGTTGCCGATCGACTGGCCGCCGAGACTGCTACCGAATTGACCGAGCGCTTGGCTGGTGGCCGAGTAACCTTGCGCGCTGCCGTAGGTCGAGGTCGTCGCGAGCATCGAGCCGGCGGTGATGGCGCTGATCAGGATGGAGGGTAGCCAGGTCTGCGCCAGGTGGCGATCGACCTTGTCGCTGAGACCGGGATAGCCTTCGGTGTCCGCGCTCGGCAGCCTGGGCAGCGCGATCTCGGCGCCGTTCGGTAGCTGCAGCGAGTCCCAATTGACCGTGACGCTGGTGTTGTTGAGGTTGAGGCCAGGCGACTGGCTCACCGCGCCATGCAACTTGGAGCCCTGCGGGATCAGCACTTCGGTCTGGGTCACGGTGTCGCGCACGTCCTGACTGACCCGCGCGATCACGTCACCGGGTTGATCCGACTCGATCCCGGTTTCGAGCACCGCATAGATCCACGAGTTGGCCAACACCGCGTGCGGCGGCGCGGGGCGGGTCGCGATCGTCGTCGGCGTCTGGTTGAGGTCGAGGGTGTTCGCGCCGGCGATCGGCACGGTCATCGCCGACCCCTGGGCCGCGGCGAGCAAGCGCTCTCCTTCCTCGCAGGCCGTGCAGGGTAGCGCCGCCGGCCGGTATTGCTCCACTGGCGCATTGAAGGTGGTTACATGCGGCGCGACCACCGGGCTCGGCACGGCTGCTACGACCGCTGGGGTGGGGGTCGCCTGCGCCTCCTTGTCCGCCCACGCCCCGGCGCCAGGCGGCTGCCGGAAGTCGCCCTCGCTGTACTTCGGCTTGGGCCTTTCCGCCGTCAGATAGAGACCGCCGGCGAGACCGAACAGCATAGCAAACGTCGCCAGCATCCACGCGCGCCCCGGACCCGGTGGCCGGGGGTTGTCCTTGTAGGGGTCCATCAGCGCTCCTCCATGGCTTCGATGCGGACGGTCTGGCGGTCGCTGCCGGCACCCCGGGTCAGGGCGGCATCGGCGTAGAGCCGGTCCACGATGTAATAGTTCTGCCGGACCTGATAGTTGACCAGCTCCTGCGTCTGGCCTTGTCCCACGTAGAGCGCGGGCATGTCGGACTCGAGGGCAGCGGTATTGGCGAAGAGCAGGTACTCATGCGAGCCGTCGTCGAAGGCCTGAACGGGCTTCCACGGCACGCTCGGGCCGGTGATGCGATAGTTGAAGTTCAGGTGTGCCGGCGGATCGGCGGCGGCCTGCGCGGAGGCTTTGCGCAGCGCCTCCGCCCGCGCCGTCTCGGCTGCCGCGATGTCCTCGGGATACAGGAAAGCGAAGCTCTCCATCGCCCGCGACTGCGGCCCCGCCTGCAGCTTGATGTGATACGTCCGGCGGTCGCTGTCGATGATCAGGTTGGTGGCGTAGACGGTCGGCGCGGCGGCGACGGCGGGTTGCGCGCCCGCCGCCCCGACGCCCATTGCACAGCCCTGCGGGCAGGCTTTGACCCGGATCTTGTTCCGCTCCGGGACCACCATCCAGCGCACGCTGTCGCCGACCGTCGCCGCCGTAACCTTCTCGTCACTGGCGAGCACGATCTCGGTTATGTGGCCCGGTGCGCAACGGATGGTCGGCTCCTCGTACTGTCTGTAGGGATAGAAGGTCGCGAAGCCGCTGTGCACCGGCTTGGCACTCTTGTTGAGGTAAGCCTGGCGCACGGCCGGCGGCAGCGTGTCGAGCGGATCCGGCGGCACGTTGATTGGCGGCTGCGTCGCCGCCGCTAGGTCGGCCGGGGTCAACGGCGGTGGTGGTGGCTGTGTGTTAGCGCAGCCCGCGAGGATGAAGACGCTGGACGCTGCGAATTGAAGGAATGCTTTCATCATCTGCCCTCCTGCAAGTCGATATTCACGACATAGAGGCCGATCGGATTGAGGTCGTTGGTGGCATCGGGCGGAGCGATCGCGACCTGCACGATCGCCGCCATGTTGCTCGTGCTCGCGGGGCCGTTATGCGGGTGGTAGGTCTCGCCTTATTCGATCCGGTAGGTGTCGGGCTCCGGCTCCTGCATACAGCGGATGATCTTCACCTCGCGCCAGTCACCGCGCTGACCGAGCTGGATCGGATCGTTGTCGGGCGCCGCGTGGTAGTAAGCGTCGAGGTATTGGTAGGCCTGGCCGCGCGCGATCGCGTAGACCGCGTGGATGTTGTGGTCCTGTATCGCGCCATTACCGGTGATGGTGCGCGCGTCGTAGATGAACTGCCGCAGCTGGTTCTCGATCACCATCGGCGCCAGCTCGTCGCTGGCGGTGATGATGTGGGCGTAACCGACGATGCGTCCCTGATCGAGTGCGACCACGTAGGGCGGTACGCGCTTGAGCGCGAGGATGGTCACAGCGATGGTCAAGCCAATGATGACGGCGGAAGCGGTGAGAGCGAAGTAGAAGAGCCGCCGGTTGATGGTGCGCAGCAGGCGATCTTCGAACCGTACATTGGTCATGGTCGTTACCTCATCAACATCGCTTGAAGTTTGCTCATGGCCTTGACCGCTCCGTCAGCCGCGGCCTTGGCGGCGTCGGCCGCCGCACCGCCGATTGCTTTGCCGGTGCTCGCCGCCTGGCTGGCGCCTGCGCCGGCGATACCGGCAAGGATGGTCTCGCCGGCGATCATTGCGGCCCCGGCTCCGCCAGTGACCAGACTCGCCATGATCCCTGGGATGTAGTAGACGAGCGCGAAAAACAGCAGCGCTTCGGTGATCGCTTGCATCATCAGGCTCGCGTCGGTAGAGAAGCCAGCCGAGCTGGCTGTCATAGCGGCAGTCCAATGGGCCGCTTCGGTCAATCCCAGCGCGAGGACGGCGATTAAAAAGAACGTCTTGACGCACGCGCCGAGCACTCTCAGGCCCCAGCCGGGGAAGATATTCCAGGTCCACGGCAACGGCGCGAAAGCCAGCAGGAGCGAGGCGCTAATGATCAAGGCCCACACCTCGACCAGCGCCAGCAGGTAGATGATCGATGCGGTTGCAAAAGCCAAAACCATGAGCAGGGCACAAATCAGCGTCTCGATTGCGATTTGCGGCGCTTTGAACCAGGACGCCGCTCCGGATGCGTTCCATAAAATATGAACCAGCTGCATTCCTTGTTGCAGTACTCCCGAAGGAGTCAAAGTCTCGGGTGAGAGGCCGCTGACTTGTTGTCCCAACGCCTGAAAGCCGTTGAACATGTCGGTGGCTAGGTCCTGTGAGTAAAGAAAGACCGCGTGCAGGACCGAGAGTGAGACGATCGTGTAGGCGAATCCGAGGATGAAGGTCGGCAGATCGTGTGTGGCCAAGAGCTGGATGGCGTACACAGCGAAGGCAATCGCCCCGACTGCGAGCAGGATTTGAATGCCCTGAGCCTGGAGCACGGGAGCCCAGACGCCTTGAATCGTGTTCTCAAAATCGCTGAGCGCGTTATTCAGAAAAAGGAATTGCGACATTTCTTACCTCACTGGTTTGGACACGGAATTGGTTTACCGTCGCGGTCACCGTACGTAAGGACACCGTTGCGGAGGAAAGCGTTACGATCGCACGAGGTCATGCCACCGCACTGATCTGCGGGGATAAATGGAATCTCGTGTGCGTCGTCGCAGTACTCGACCGGCTTATGCCAGTTGTTCCAGGCGCGAATGGCGTCGTTGAGCCAGATGTGGCCGAGCACGATCAGGAAAGCGATCGCCAGCAGGCCCCGGCGGCGCCACATCAAGCGCAGCATGGCCATAATCGGAGCTTCCATCTTTAAAGCCCTCCTCTATTGTTGTTGGGCACCAGTGAGAAAGTAGGTTTGCGCATTCGCCCCCAGCTGGGCGTTTTCGTTGAGCTGCTCGCCGTGATCCACGGCGTCAACGATGATGTGCGTAATCTCGAGTTGACGCAGTGCCTGGGTCTGCTGGGCCGCCGCGAGATTGATCTCGTTGCCGCACTGGAGCGCCTGCAGGACGCTGACGCTCGCGGCGTTGCACGCTTCGAGCGTTTGGAAGCGCTCATCTTCGGCGCTGAAATTGGCCGCCTGCGTCTGCGCAACTGAGACTGCGTCGGCGTAGGTGGCGAGCGTCTGGCTGGTGATCTGCGCGGCGGTCACGGCCGCATTTGGACCGATATCGACCCAGCCTGGATAGATCGCGGCGAAGCTCTGCGCGTTGGCGATGCTCCCGCTGCCCAGCGTCTGCATCAGCGCGTTGAGGTAGCTGAGCTGCGACTGAAAACGGCCGGCACCGCCAGGGGTCGTGAGCGATTGGGCGGTAATGGTGTCCTGCGTGATGATCGCGGGCAGTTGCTGGGTTGCGATGCCGGTCAACGTCCCGGCCATGACGGTGCTGTTCCCGGCAATGGTGGTCGTGTTCCCCTCGACCGGACCGTCCGACACCGCGAGCTGCGCCCACGCCGGCGTCGCCGCGAGCGCCAGGGCGAGCAGCGTCGCGGCCAACCAATCACGATGCTTAATAATCCGCATGTACCACCCTCCCGTTGCTGTGAATCATTACTGTCGTACGGGTTGAATCCGGCGCGGAGCCGGGCTCAGGCGCCGTTCCGCGACCCTTGGCGGCGAGCCACGCCTCGAGAAACCCGTCCTGCCCGACCGCGGCGAGAACGCGCCGGGCGAGCGCCACGTCGTCGCTGCCGGTGGAGCCGCAAAGTGCGCGCGCAAGCGGCCCGAGATCGAGGCGAAAGAGCCGCGAGCCAAGTTCGGTGACGCAAAGATAGTCGCGTTGCGGCACGCCGTTGGCGATGAGCTCGATCTGCTTCTCGTTCAGTCCGAGTTCCGTGTAGAGCTGGCGCACCTGCTCCCCCTGCGCCGCATGATTCGGCAGGAAGGTCTTGATCGCCGTCGATTCGAGCAACAGCGCCCGCGCCTCACTGTTGTCGATCTCGGCGAGCGACTGCGTACACAAAATCAGCGCGCCATTGGCACGGCGGAACGTGCGTAGCGCGCGGTCGATCCAGGGCAGGGAGATGGGCGAGGCCACGAGCGGTTTGGCCTCGTCAATCAGGACGACGGTTGGATCCGGCCCGAGCCCCGCTTCGGCGTCATGCACGACCAGCTCAATGGCTGCGGCGGACACGCGCTCGCCCTGCGCGTCCAGCTGGCGCAGTTCGTAGGTCGTCAGCGTGTTCCGCTGACGCGCGACCGGTTCGCCGTCGAAAATATGC
>JBKQPD010000278.1:0-2719 GCA_052145175.1 Binataceae bacterium (SeqCode)
GCGCGCAGACGGAGCCTGCCCTTGAGGAGCGCAGCGACGAAGGGCTCAGAATGACAAAAAGGGGCTTATAGTTAGAATGAGCAGCAGTGTCATCCTGAGAGTTTGTGAATTTTTGTGCCGTCGCCTACTTGGTGGGAACTCTATATGCCCTCACCCGCCACGGCTTCGGCGAAACGCCTCACCGCGTCGACCTCTCCCTGGACAAGGAGAGGTTTTAGGAAGCAGCGCGGCTCTTAAAGACCTCTCCTTGTCCAGGGAGAGGTCGCGCGAGCGTCGCGAGCGCGGGTGAGGGCATCTGACTCGGCAGGGCGAATGCGACTCTGCAAAAGTTCACAAACTCTGAGCACAGCGAAGGATCTGCGTCTTCGCTCTTTGGCCCCAGATGCGGGCGCGTGAAACGAATGACAAAAGGTACTTATGCAGAGGTCCCCTAATGTCCGGCAGCAAGGCGTAGCGAGCGCACGCGCGTGGGATCACAGCGGCCATTTCCAATCAGTGATCGCGACTTTGTCGATCCCATTTTGCAGGGCGTACCGCAGGTTTTCGTGAATCTGGTCCTGTAACCAATTCTTGACATGAGCGGCCGTGTCGCGCACGCGCGGCACGCGATCGATCGCGTCGATCGCGAGGTTGAAGCGGTCGGTCTGATTGCCGATCGCCAGTTGCATCGGCGTATTGATACTGCCGAACTCTTTGTAGCCGCGGACATGAAAATTCGTATGATTGGCGCGCCGATAGGCGAGCTTGTGAATCAGCCACGGGTAGCCGTGGAAGTTGAGGATGACGGGCTGGCGGGTGGTGAAGAGACTGTCGAAGTCGCGATCGGAAAGGCCGTGCGGATGCTCGCCGGAGGGCTGCAACTTGAACAGGTCGACCACGTTGACGAAACGGATTTTCAGGTCGGGCAGGCGCTCGCGCAAGATCGCCGTCGCGGCCAGCGCCTCAATCGTGGCGACATCGCCCGCGCTCGCCATCACCACGTCGGGCTCGCAGCCCTGATCATTGGAGGCCCATTCCCAGAGCCCGATGCCCTTGCTGCAATGGTTAACCGCCGCATCCATCGGGAGGAATTGCGGATGCGGCTGCTTGTCGGCCACGATCACGTTGATGTAGTCGGTGCTGCGCAGACAGTGATCCATGACCGAGAGCAGGCAGTTCGCGTCAGGCGGCAGATAGATCCTGGTCACCTGCGCACTCTTGTTGGTGACCACGTCGATAAAGCCCGGATCCTGATGGGTAAAGCCGTTATGATCCTGTCGCCAGACGGTGGAGCTGATCAGGATATTGAGGGCGGCGATCGGTGCGCGCCAGGCGACTTCGCTCCGGCATTTCTCCAGCCACTTCGCGTGCTGGCCGACCATTGAATCGATGAGGTGGGCGAAGGCCTCGTAAGTGGAAAAGACCGCGTGGCGCCCGGTGAGCAGATATCCTTCCATCCATCCTTCGAGGGTGTGTTCGCTCAGCATCTCCATCACGCGCCCATCCGGTGCGAGTTCGCCGCCGTCGGCGTCCTCGGGCCGGAGCTCGGCGAGCCAGGTCTTCTTGCTGGCTTCATAGATTGCTTGCAGCCGGTTGGAAGCGGTTTCGTCGGGGCCGAAGACGCGGAAATTGTGCATATTGAGCCGCATGACATCGCGCAGAAACTCGCCGAGCACACCGGTGTTGGATTCCGCCGACTGGCCGGGATGGTCAACGGTGCGCGCGTAACGGCCGAAATCGGGTAGCCGCAGCGGCACGCGCAGCATCCCGCCGTTAGCATGCGGATTTGCACTCATCCGTGCGTTACCGCGCGGCGGCAGTTCCCGCAACTCGGGGGCGAGGCGGCCTTCGCGGGTGAAGAGCTCCTCCGGCCGATAACTCCGCATCCAGGTCTCGAGCAGTTCGAGATGCCGCGGATTGGTCGCGGGGTCCGCAATGGGAATCTGATGCGCCCGCCACGAACCTTCGACGCGGTGCCCGTCCAGCTCCTTGGGCGCCGTCCATCCTTTGGGTGTCCGCAGAATGATCATGGGCCAGCGCGGACGGTTCGTCTGATGCCGACTGCGCGCCTGCTCCTGGATCGCGCGAATCCGCGTGACGCAAAGTTCGAGTGTAGCGGCCATTTGTTGATGCACGTGCGGGGGTTCGTGCCCTTCAACGACATATGGTTCGTAACCGTAACCAACGAACAGGCTATGCAGCTCCTCCGCCGGTATGCGTGCGAGAATGGTGGGATTAGCGATCTTGTAGCCGTTCAGATGGAGAATCGGCAACACCGCGCCGTCGCGAATCGGGTTGAGAAATTTGTTCGAGTGCCAGGAAGTCGCCAGCGGCCCGGTCTCCGCCTCACCGTCGCCGATTACCGGGACCACGAGCAGGTCGGGATTATCGAACGCCGCACCGAAGGCATGCGAGAGGCTGTAACCGAGCTCGCCGCCCTCATGGATCGACCCCGGCGTCTCGGGCGTGCAGTGGCTGCCGATTCCGCCGGGGAAGGAGAAAAGCTTGAAGAAGTGCCGCAGACCCTCAAGGTCCTGACTGCGGTCGGGATAGACCTCCGAGTAGGTGCCTTCGAGATAGGCATTCGACAGCACCGCCGGGGCGCCGTGTCCCGGACCGGAGACGTACAGCACGTTGAGGTCGTATTTCCTGATCAGCCGGTTGAGATGGACCCACACCAAGCTCTGGCCGGGATCGGAGCCCCAATGACCAAGGAGCCGCTGCTTCAACTGTTCCGGCC
>JBKQPD010000279.1:0-8160 GCA_052145175.1 Binataceae bacterium (SeqCode)
GGCTTTCTTTCCATCCTTGCTCTTGGCATCCTTGTTCATGGCGGCCTCCTCCTCTTACCCAACCCGATCTTCCGATCGGGCGAGGAATGCCGCCACTCAAATCTCAACAATCTTCAGGACATCGCCCCGTCCATAAGCTCCGGCAACTCACGCGGAGAAGCCCGCCGACTGAGATCGATCTGTGCACTAGACCACATGGAAGCACATCGTCTCCGCTGTCAGTCCCGGCCCAAACGCCATCGCGCACCCGTGTTGCCCGGGTCGCGCCTGCTGCATCATCCGCTGTAGCACGAACATCACCGTCGCCGAGGACATGTTGCCGAAGCACGACAGCACTTCGCGTGACGCCGCCAGCGCATCGACCGGCAGCTCCAATCCCTTCTCCACCGCATCCAGAATCGACCGCCCGCCGGGATGCACCGCCCACAGGTCGATGCCATCACGCTCGGCCAGCAGCTCGCTCTCATGCAGCGCGCGGCCCAGCTCTGCGGGCACCTGGCCGGAGAGCAGCATGTCGAAACCAAGCCCGCGAATCTTCCAGGTCATCAGCCCGCGTGTCTCCGGCACCATCACCGCCTTGAAACTGTCCAGCGCGAAACCCTGCCCCCGCGATGTAATCAGACTCGCCGCCGCACCGTCGGCAAACACCAGAAACGAGAGTATCTGCTCCAGATCCTGCGTCTCCTGGAAGTGCAGCGTGCACAGCTCCAGGTTCACCATGAGCACACCTGCCTGTGGGTCTGAGCGCACAATGTGCCGCGCCAGCTTCAGCGCATTGATCGCCGCACAGCAGCCCATGAAGCCAACCATCGTCCGCTCCACGCACGCCGGAAGCCCGAGGTGCTCGACGATCTGAAAATCCAGCCCTGGAGCATAGAGTCCCGTACAGCAGGTCACCAGCACGTGCGTAACACCAGCGCGTTCTTTCTCGCTCAACGTAAGCCGGTCGACGGCCTTCCGCATCAGCAGCGGAGCGCTCTGCTCAAACAGCTCCATACGCCGCGTGGTGTTAGGAAAGTTGCCTAGCCGATAAAACTCGTTCGCGTCATGCGATGAGGATTGGCCGGAACTTTTCTGCGGATCGAGGAACGAATAGCGATGCGCGATATCGGCCCGGCTCACCATGCGGCGGAAGACCGTGCGCAGCCGAGGGTCGTCGAGCATCTGCTCAGCGAAGACGACGAAGGAGTGATGCACATCGTACTCTGGTACGGCAGTAGCGATGCGGTTCAGGTAAGCCGTAGTCATGCACAAAGGGCCCTCACCCGGAGTGGATTGAATGTTGCGTGTGTGTCATGAGGAAAGCTTACCCACGAAGAGACGACGATCCGGAATCAAGATAGATCTGATAAGCTTGCTCACGAATCGTTGAGGGCATCGTCTCGCTCACTTTCCGGTCAAACAGGTCCGGCTCAATCAACTCGTTCGCGTTCTGAACAGCTGGTCTTGACGAACTTTCATTGTACGGTGTCGTCCCGAGTGTGGAGGCCACGTTGTTTGTAAGAAGCAGGGCAGCAGGCGACAGAGACAGAGAGACTTAGCAAATGGCCTGCCATCGCTTTACGCTCCTATCGTTAGGCAATCGCACGGCTTCTCATCTGCACGCCTCGACAACGACCTCGATTAGTTCAAAGATTTGAACGTGCAGAGCAGCGAACGTACAAACTTTTGAACGAAGAGGGACTGTGGGTTCTTGGGATTTGAATGATTGTTAACGAATTTTAATCTCGCATGGCGGCACCGCATTTGCTTATAGGCCACGCGGCGATTCGCGCCCCTTCAATAAAATGACGGACCACAAACCGAGCCGGAATCTCTGGGCGCTGAGTTCGCTCGCGAGTACGATCGGCGCTGGCGACTTCGCGGTTGAGGATCACGATTCCTTTCGCCGCCAGGAATTTGTTTTTGCCGCTCTTAACCTCCTGTTTATCGGCGCGCTCTCTATTTTGCAGGTGATCTCAAGGTTAGTCCGCGGGCGGCCTGCTGCGTCAGTCATCATCATTTTGGCGGCGGGCCTTGTAATCCAGGCCGCCTACTTTGTCTGGCTCCGCACGAAGCGCAATTCGATTTCGCAAGGCGCGCGCCAGTTCCTCACTTACTGGTCTCTCGGATTCAACTCGATACTCGCGTTGCTGCTCACTTCGTTAACCATTAGGGGAGATACCGCGTATTACGCCTTAATGCTTCTTCCCATACTGGAGGCATCGTTCAGGCTCAGCCTTGGCGTCACGATCGCAGTCATCGCACTGGCGGACTTCATCTGCTTCATGGGCGCGTACGGCCTCAAATTCGGCGAGTACATCGAAGCGGGCGCGATGACTGTGATTTACACCGTGATGGGAGCGCTGGTCTGGCTGCTCGTCAACAACCTCCGTACGCGCGAGGCCAAATTTGCGCACAATCTAGAGGAACTCGAACGCACCCGTCAGCAGTTGTTATCGGAAGAGAAGCTTTCCGCGATCGGCCGGTTGTCCAGGGCGATTGCGCACGAGATCCGGAATCCTGTTGCGATGATTTCCGCCTCTCTGGCTACCGCAACGCGGCCCGGTCAGAGCGTAGCCGAACGAGAGGAAATGTTTTCGATCGCCGCGAAGGAAGCCCAGCGTCTCGAGCGGCTCACTACCGACTTCCTCGTCTACGCGCGTCCGCGTCCGGTGCAGGTCGCTCCCGTTAACGTGGCTGATACGCTGAACTACGTCGCCACAGTCGCCCGCGCACACGCGGCGAATGAAGGCGTCGCCATAGATGTGACGGCCGACAGCAGCCTTGAGGCAGATTTCGATGGAACCCAGATGCATCAGGCGCTCCTCAACCTGGTGCTCAATGCGATCGATGCGTGCAAACAAGGTGACTTGGTGAAACTCGAAGCCCGGCAGAACGGAAATTGCAGGATCCGAATCGACGTAATTGATCCAGAGGGACCGATCCCTGACGAAATTGTGGCGCGCATTTTCGAGCCTCTCTTTACGACTAAGCAGGGCGGCAACGGACTAGGCCTCGCGATAGCGCGCAATATCGCACGCGCCCACAGCAGCGACATCGTATTGAGAATCAACGAACCGCGGCGGGTATGTTTTTCGATTGAGATACCAGCGCACTCCGGGAGCCAGTCTTTCAGGTAGGGGATGGACTATGGGGAAGGTACTGATAGCAGATGACGAACCGCATTTGCGGCGGATTCTCATTACGAATCTTAAACAGGAGCATCACGAAGTCGTCGAGGCTGCCGGCGTCAACGACGCGCGAAGCGCCCTTGCCGAGCATACATTCGACGCTGTCATAACAGATCAGAAGATGGGCGACGGCGAAGGATTGGATGTCCTGGCCGCGGCGCGGGAGACCGATCCGACTTTGTCTGTGGTTTTTCTTACAGCGTTTGCGACAATTGAACTCGCTGTGGAAAGCATGCGCCGCGGCGCATTTGATTTCATTACCAAGCCTTTCGTTCCTGAAGTGTTGCTGGTCTCCGCCAGCCGCGCGATGGAGCACACGCGGCTTGTGCGTGAGAACAGCAGGCTGCGCGACACGGTGGTGCGCCTTGAAGGCTCGTCGGAGATCACAGGGCGCAGTGCGGCGATTCGCCAGCTTCGGGAGAAAATTGCGCGCGTTGCGCCAACCAATGCCACCGTCCTCATTACGGGAGAAACCGGGACCGGCAAGGAACTGGTCGCCCGCGCGATTCATCTCAACAGCCTGCGTGCCGAGAAGCCCTTGGTTGCTGTCAATTGTGCGGCGTTTACCGAAACGCTTCTCGAAAGCGAGCTGTTTGGACATGAGCGCGGAGCGTTCACCGGTGCGGATCGCGCGCGCGAGGGCGTTTTCGAAGCAGCACACGAAGGCACGCTCTTTCTCGACGAGGCCGCCGAAATGTCGCTACCAGCACAGGCCAAGCTATTGCGCGTGTTGACCGACGGCTTGGTTACACGGCTCGGATCGACCAAGCCCCGTCACACCGATGTTCGGTTGCTGGTCGCGACCAATCGGGATTTAAAGCGGCGCGTTCAGGAAGGCGATTTTCGCGAAGATCTGTACTATCGACTGGCGGTGGTTCCGCTAACGGTTCCTCCACTGCGCGATCATCGCGAGGATGTCCCCGAGCTTTGTGCTCACCTCCTGGCGCAAGCTGTCCGGGATCTTAAAACACCGCCGCGCAGAATCAGTACGGAAGCAATTCAAACCCTCCAAAGCTACGACTTTCCCGGGAATATTCGCGAACTTCGCAATCTTATCGAGCGCGCGTGCATTCTTTCGGGTCAGGAGGAAATCATTCCTGAGAACTTCCCGGTCTCGACGCCGCGCAGTGCGAACGGCGCCGTGCGCCGCATTTCCGCCGAGCTCACTCCCGACCAGCTGGCCGAAATGATTCCGGAGACACACAACCTTCGAGATTTCCTGGCATCGTTGGAGAAAGCGGTGATTCAGCGGGCGCTGAAAATAACCGACGGCGCCCAGGCAGAGGTTGCGCGTCGCCTTGGAATGTCGAAAAGCGATCTTTCATACAAGCTCGGCAAACATCGCATCAAAGATCCCGGTTGATAGGCTGGAACTTACGAGGCTCGCCAGGATCGCGCGGCCCTATGACTTTTCCGTCCTAAAGGTGATCCACCTTTTCAAAGGGATCTCGCCGGCGCCCTCCCCTCCCCTGCCATGCGCCGCGTTGTTGACACGTAATTTCACTTGCTCGATCTCGTGCGGTTAGTCCGGCGTCCCTTTGGTGCAAGTTCAGTCAGCTTATCGTCAGGACGGGGGGCAGTGCCCACACCAAGCCGATCGAGAAGTTTTAGGGCGCCTGGAATATCAGCGTGAGCGGCGCGTTCGCGAAAGTACGCTTCGGTTCGTAGGACGGCGAGTTTTTCCGCGACGGCGACGTTGATGAACTGATTGAGGGTTGTATCCTCCGCCTCGGCAACCCCGCGCAATTCTTCCAAGAGCGATGGTTGCAGCCGAAGGGCAAAATTACTCTTTCTCATGGCTCAAACTTCTCCATCGACAAGGCCTCCGGCGGCCGGATCACACGAATCCCGAATCTGGGGACGGCCTGCCTGAAATGCGCCACGTTGAAGGTGACGATAAGGTCGGCCAGGCCGTTAACCGCAGCTTCCAAAGCCATTTCGTCTGCTGGATCGGTGAGTTCGGGCCGCCACGAAAAGCTCGGGGTAACAGGAACCTCCACGGCCCTGAGCGCCGCGAGGATCGCGTCGATATTCGCGCGTGTCGCGCCCGCCGCTGTCAGATGCTCAGGCCGTTTGAGCACCGCCTCGTACTCGAGCATCAGCGGCACGGAGAGCAAGAGCTCGAAACGCTTTCTTAGGGCAAAGAGCAAAAGCTGTCTTGAAGCCCCAGCATTACTACACAACGCGGCGACCACTACGTTTGTATCCAAAACAACTCGCACCAGCGGGCTCGATCATATATTGCAGGCAATATTGCAAGCAACTTGGAGCCTCGCGGCCGACGTTTCATTATCCTTTTCCGCCGGGTCTCCTCACCAGTTCCCGTAAGCGGTGCTTGAGGCTCATTTCGGCGAGTGTTCGACCTTGGGACTCCAACCATTGTTCGAAGTCCCGGACCCGCACTTTATGCTCGACGCCCGGTTGCCTGACCACGACCACGATTGTCGTCAGACCTCCGCCAATCTCATCGACCCACTCGTTTTCGCGAAACGCCCGTAAGCCTTGCGCGACTGCTTCGTAGAGCGAATCAGCCGTCACCTCAATTGCGTGCTCGATCCCTTTCAGATCGCGGCACGACACCGTGCAAGTACGCAGGCTCACGCCGGTTTAATTGCAGTTTCGGCGTTTATTCGCCAACACCATCAAGGCACCATACGAATCATTGACCGAGGCCGGGAACGCGAAAGCGAACGGCTCACCGCCGGCTGTTTTTCGCGCGCGCAGTGCCCGGCGCGGTAACGCGATTCACCCACTACAGACCATCGCTGGCGCCCTACCCCGCCCCCCTTGCGCCGCGCCGCTCAAGCCCGCCGCGCCAGTCCTACGGACCGCTGACGCTCTGGCACAGCGGCCTTGAATTGCTTTGCGCCGCTCATTGGTTGCGCCGCTGCGCGGCGCCTCGGGGCCTTTCCACCCGCAGGCCTCCGATCTGGTGAAGGCCCGCAGGGGAAAGGCTGGTTTCAGACCAAAACACAAAGCGCCCTGCCCTGCCGGGAAGCGGGCGCGCACAAGGAGCGGAACCAATGAATACATACGAAATCGTGACCGAGCCGATCATCAGTTTGCTTGAACGCGGGGTAATCCCGTGGCGCCGACCGTGGGCCGCGACTGGTTTGCCGCGCAACCTCGTGAGCAAGACGACCTACCGGGGCATCAATTCATTTCTGCTGGGGGCCACCAAATACGTCTCGCCTTATTGGCTCACCTTCAAGCAGGCGAACCAGCTGGGCGGCGCGGTGCGCAAGGGAGAGCACGGCGAAATCGTCGTGTTCTGGAAAATCGAAGACGCAGGCCGGACCAATCCTGACGCAGAGCAGAGTGAAGATGACGAGAGCGCACGCCGGCGCTTTCTTTTACGATTTTATCGCGTGTGGAACGTCGAACAGTGCCCCCTGCCGCAAGCGGTGCTCGACAAGCTGCCGCCAATCGAGACGCACCAGCACGACCCCATCGAAGCGGCCGAAAAGATCATCGCCGGCATGCCCAACCGGCCCGAAATCCGCTATGGGGGATCCCAGGCCTTCTACAGTCCGCATACCGATCGGATCACCCTACCCTCGCCCGAGCTTTTCACGAGCGCTGAAGAACTTAGTGCCACGAAATTTCACGAGCTCGCTCATGGATCAGGCCATCGGAGCCGACTTAATCGCGAATCGATCACCGAGGCCGCGCCATTCGGCTCGCCGGTCTATAGCCGCGAGGAGTTACTGATGCGGAGATGTGCGCGGCGTTTCTATGTAGCGAGGCCGGCATCTCACCCGCGGTCCTCGAGAACCAGACGGCCTACGTCCAAGGCTGGTTGGGAAAATTGCGGGGCGACAAGCGGATGGTGGTGACCGCCGCCGCCCAGGCGCAACGGGCCGCCGATTATATCCTCAACGTGCGCGTCGAGGACGGTGATGATGCGGTAAAGCCGTAAAACGTCCGCGCGTAGCCGCGTGCTGCGCGGCTACGCGTCAACCAAGCTCGTGGGTCTGAGTCACCGCCCTACCCTGCCCTCGCTTTGTTGAATTCTGCTCCCGCCTCGTCACTCGACCCTATGATCTATTCACCACGCGGTGGTACTTCAGCATGAAGCGCGAACTGCCAGATCTGCACTTCGTCCAGTTTCCGACGAAGGGCATGGTCACTCTGGCAGCTCGTCACCTTCCCGCGGAGGTTCTCCACCGCGCCGCCTCATAATGCGGTCCAAAGCCTTGAAGTCCGCCCGCTTCTTGCGATCCGTAAAGAATTCGGCCGTTTCGAGTGCGCCAACTTTCTCTGCCACAGCCGTCGCGACAAACTGATTGATACTCGTGCCATCCTGCCGGCTAAGTCGCTCAACCGCCTGTTTGAGCGAACGCGGCAAGCGTAACGGGTAAGTATTCGTTTGCTTCATTGCAACCTGATCCTCCGTAAAGCCTCGCGTGGCAGCAAAACCTCGATTCCGAACCGTGCCGGCGTTTGACCATAATCACGCAGGTTGAACATGACCAAGGCGTCAGCGCCGCCGTTGACGGCAGCCTCCAGCACCATTTCGTCACCAGCATCGCGCAACTGAGGCCGCCACAAGAAGTGCGTCTCGACCGGCTCTGCCATCGCGATGAGGGCGGTCACAAAGGTCTCAACCTCGCGCCGCGAAAGACCGGAAGCCAGTTGATGCTCCGCCTGGGAGCAGGTCGCTTCGTATTCCAACGCGAGCGTCACACTGAGCAGCAAGCGCGGGTTTCCCCGCCGCGCACCTCGCAGAATTGCGGCTGACGCGCCGGTCGGACTCCGCATCGCCGCTACGATAACGTCGGTATCCAACACCAACCTCACACCGTCGATGATATAATATCAGATAGGATGTCAGTAAATACGCTGCGCCGAGTCGATTGAAAACCCAAAACGGGTAAAAATAGACTACTCCATGGAACTCTGAGCCTGGCTGTTCACCTGACTGGCGGCAGTTACGTTCTGTGAATTCATCATGGCCATGACGAGCTGGCGGAGCATCTGGACCTGC
>JBKQPD010000280.1:0-2639 GCA_052145175.1 Binataceae bacterium (SeqCode)
GCTGGCCGATCACAACGGCGCCGCGCTGCTCGTCACGGCCGGCCACACCGCCAACATCGAGACGTTCTTCGACCGCACGCGCACCCAGAGCAACCCCTCGACCTTCCTCACCAGGCTGCGGGTGGGGGAGAAACTGGTGGACGCCAAGGCGGTCGCCACCCTGTACCGCAGCCACATCTCGGCCGGTGCCATTGCGCTGCTGGCGTTGACGATGTTGATCGCCATCATCGTCGCCCTGTGGGTGTCCCGGGCCGACGGCGTGGTGCTGCACTGGGTCGTCGACTACTGGAACCAGTTCTCCCAGTGGGTGCAGCACTTGGTCACCTAATTTTTCTAGGTTCGAGGACGGTGTTTCATGATCTCGTTACGCCAACATGCGATCTCGCTGGCCGCGGTCTTCCTGGCGCTGGCCATCGGGGTGGTGCTGGGTTCCGGCTTCTTCTCGGACACCCTGTTGTCCAGCCTGCGTAACGAGAAGCGCGACATGGCTGCGCAGATCACCGGGCTCACCGACCAGAAAAATGCGCTCAACGAAAAGCTCAGCGCGGCAAATAATTTCGACAACCAGGTGGTCGGCCGCATCGTGCATGACGCGCTGGGCGGCAAGACGGTCGTCATCTTCCGCACGCCGGATGCCAAAGACGACGACGTGGCCGCGGTGTCGAAGATCGTGAGCCAGGCGGGCGGGTCGGTCACCGGGACGGTGTCGCTGACCCAGGAGTTCGTCGAAGCCAACTCCGCGGAGAAGCTGCGCTCGGTGGTGAACTAAAAGCCCATCACCCGCAGTGGATGAGATGATTTGGTACAGTGGGGTTTGACGTGCTATTAGGTGCCCCTGCCTGTCATTCCCGCGCGTGGCTGCCGCGCGAGGAATCTCGGATCCGCTTCCGCTCACTCATCGCTCAAATCCCGCCACTCCGGATTGAGAGCTTCGACAAGCTTGAATTTGCCTGCTCGCGCCATTCGCTTGATTTCTCTCCCTTGCAATGGCCTGGTTGATGTCGCTGAATTCCTCGAAATAGACCAGCCGATTCACGTTGTACCGTGCAGTGAAGGAGCCCGACGTCCCGGCTTTGTGTTCCTGGGTCCGGCGTTCCAGGTCGTTCGTGACGCCGACATAGACCGTCTGCGAGAGACTGCTCATGATGTAGACGTAGTAATTGTGATCGCGCATCGCGGTGATTCCGCTTAAAAAGATTCGGGATTCCTCGCGCGGCAGCCACGCGCGGGAATGACAAAATAGGAATAATGCCAAACCAAACAGCCCATACTCTCATATATTATAATTTAGTGGGACCTAGCCACGAGGTATTTCGCCGAAGAACTCTGTTCGCCGCAATTGTTGCGCTCCTGGCTATGGCGGTTTCCGCGACGGGAATGGCCGATGGCTGCAACTGGGATATGGGTTTTGGCGAAGCCCAGCGATGCTTCCTACGGCAGTTCCCCTGCATAGTCGAGTATTTCGGTGTCGATCAGCCGCCGAACTACCCTAAGGCCTTGACCTGCACTGGCGATGAAGTTCGCGACAACCAAAACCAGGCTTGCCGAATCGCGCAATAATCCGATTGGCGCAAGTCAAGATCAGGATCAACTTTCCTCCGCTCCGCAACCGTCATAGAGATTTCTATCGGCCAATCTCAAGACCCCCCCTTGGCGGCGGTTTTCTTGGGCGTCAGGCGGGCTGCAATGAGGCTGGAAGCGCGCGGAGCTTGCGATAACGCTTCACCGCGATTTCAAGATACGTCTCGTCAGTGTCGATACCGATGAAGCGGCGACCGAGCTTCGCGGCCGCAATCCCGGTCGTTCCGCTGCCGACGAACGGATCGAGCACGAGATCCCCCGGGTCGCTGGACGCGGCGATAATACGTTCCAGCAGCGCCAGCGGCTTTTGCGTGGGATGGGCTCCATGCTCCTTCTCCGCCCGGGTCGACGCATGCATCCGCCATACCGACTTCATCTGGCGGCCGCCGGCCTCGGCGCGCATCGCCTGATAGTGGAACTTGTGCTTGCTTTTCTTTTCACGGGCCGCCCACAGCAGGGTTTCGGTCGCGTGCGTAAAGTAACGGCAACTCAAGTTGGGCGGCGGGTTGGGTTTCTCCCAGGTGATGTCGTTGAGGAGCTTGAAACCCGCCTCCTGCATCGCAAAGCCCACCGAATAGATCACGTGACGCGTACCCGAGACCCAAATCGTGCCGTTTGGTTCAAGCACCTCCCGGCAGGCCCCCAGCCACGAACGATTGAATTCGTGCATCTGCGCGATCGATTCCAGACGGTCCCAGCGCCCCTTGTCGACCGCGACCATTCGGCCGGCGTGGCAGGTGATTCCGCCGTTGGAGAGAAAATACGGGGGATCGGCAAAAGTCAGCGTGATCGAGCCGGCGAGGCCGAGACGCGGGAGCGTTTCGAGCGCGTCGCCGTGGTACAGGACAAAGGCGGCATCGTCGGCAACAAAATAGGGCCGAAGATCAATCGGGGCACATGACGCGTCATTTTCCGCAAGTATCCTCACTACAACCACCACCCTCAACGAAGTCAAGCGTACGCTCCACCAGCTCAAGATTCTTGACGCAGCTCGCAGACTCGCCTGCTCGCTCCGCGCGTCAGCGCGCTCCGCTGACATCGGAGTCTGGACGCAGCAC
>JBKQPD010000281.1:0-17406 GCA_052145175.1 Binataceae bacterium (SeqCode)
GCTCGTGGATGATCACCGGCCACTCGAGCTGCGACATCCACAAAGGATCCGGGCTCGCCGCCGTCTCGTGCGTCAGGCGTTCGCCGTCGCGGATCTGGCGCACCAGGCGCCGTGAGCAACCTAAGGCGCTGGCGATCTCTCGTACGCTTCGTCCATCGGCCAGGCGGCGCTTGATTTCCTCGTGTCTATCCACCGTCAGCTTCCTTCGCGCCATCCAGCTCTCCCGTTCGTGGTGTGCCACGACGGTACTGGATTGCGGTGTGAGCGGGCCGAGGTCCGCTTTTGGGAGCTGATGCCGGAAAGCAGACCCTCGCAGACGGCCCAGGAGCCACGATCGGCGAGCACCGGGATCAAAGCTACCCTGGAAAATCGACCAATTTGCGCTGCCATCGCCCGTCCGCTCCTGGGAGCCTTAAGCGACGCTCAACGCGCCGCTTAAGCTCGAAAAGCAGCTCCGGCCGGTGGTCCCATTGGGACGAAATCGGGTGGGTCCATTACCCCGAAATCGGGTGGTCCCATTCAGACGAAATCAGGTGGGTCCAATCAGAGGAAATCCTGCAGAAAGGTCGAGAATGAAATCGTCAAGGGTGGCGAGCGCGCTCAAGTGGGCCGCCGGCTTACTGCCTAATTTGAAGAGACGATGATACGAATCAAAGAACTTCTGCTGGTCGGGAACGTAGACATTCGCATCCGCGTGACTCTTACCGAGGACCGCGGCCAAGACCTTGTCGTCCGGCGGGGCGAGCTTCGCCGCGTCAATTCCGAAAGCTTTAGGAAAGGTCAACATCATCAAGAAATCGAGATCGAGGGGAGCGCAGAAGAAAACGCCCCGCTCTTCCAAGAATTTCAGCCAAAGCTTGCCATTGTCATCTTCTGTGGGAGAGGTTGGATGATCCCATTTCGGGAAATTCTCAAGATCTGAAGACTTCAATTCGCCTTTGATTGTCGGAAATTTCAATAGCTGGTCGGCCGCGTATTTTAGGCGACCCCAACCGCCCCCAAATCGGGCAAGATCGAGATCGAGTAGCGTCACGTGGGGAATGCCCAGGCCATGGAGCAACCGCCAGAAGTGATTCACGTGCCGGCCGCCGAGCGGTGCAACGCAAATCGAGGTGTCATCGGCACTAAGCCCGGTAGCATCAAGGAATCGTGGCAAAACGATCTCTTCGCTGTCGCCTTCGCCGAGAATCACTAACCGTGAGAAATAAAGCTCTGGGAAAGCCAGCACCGCCTCGCGCACGAATTTGTGCGCCTCATCGGCCACCGCCGGCAGCACAATGGATCGAATGGTCGTCGTACGCTCAGCGTTCAAGCGTAGATATCGGATGTTCTCTGGGGGCACGCGCGTCAAGAGTGACGGCGCGTGGGTGGCAACCATGGCCTGCGCGTCCGGCGCATTGGAGAACTCCATAAGTGCCTTGACGACCCGGCCGAGATAGTGCGGCGAGAGGCTATTCTCGGGCTCCTCCATCGCAATCAGGGTAAAGACAGCCGGTTTCAGACGCTCGATGCTAAACGCGTCGAGTTCGTTGGCCAAAACCTTGCGACCGATGGCCTGCAGGGCCATCACGATGGATAAATAAAGGAGCGATTTTTGACCATCACTCAGGCGTGAGAAATCGGTTGCGCCCCCGTCTGGTCCGGGTTTGAAGCCGACCGTTAAGTGCCTGAGAAGGTTGTCGAGCTCGCTTCGACCGAAGGCAACACTGGGGTTTGCGTACCAGGCACTCTTGTGAAGCGCAGCCCAACACGCCGTGAGTTGCTCATCAACGTTATCAATGGCCGCGTTTCCCGCGAGCACGTCGCTGATCTCGCGGGCCAGTTCAGAGATTTGCTGCTGCTGAGGCTGCCAATTGACGGCGCGCAGCGTACGGCCCATCAAAGAATTCGCCGCATAGGAAATATGGTCGGTCGGATCCCGTCGGGCCGGTAGATAATGCACATGGATTTGGCTGCGGTCCTGTCGATTGGCTTGAACCTTCCTGACGGGTATCCCCTTATCGTCCACCTGCACGACGTAATAGAGCTGCTCGTCGACGTCGCTTTCGTCGCTCAGTTGTGCCTCGAGACGCAGGCGCACGCGGGGCACACCGTCGACGGATTCGAGTTGCAGATGGGTAAAATGCCCGGGAATCGTCGGGTGTTTCTTGGAAAGATCACCGAGTTCAGCAAATTCGAATTGGGCTTCGAGCCATAGTTCCAACGGCTGTGTCGTAGCACCGGCGCCACCGACACTCAACGCCGGATGATGAAAATCCGTCTGGCGTATACGGCGCAATGACGGATCGAAGGCGAACATTCGGGCGAGCGCTTGCAAGACCGCCGTTTTGCCAACGCCGTTAGGGCCGATGAGGAAGGTCATCCCCTCAAACAAGATTGCGGTCGGGGTAGGCCCGAAAGATTGAAAGTTACTGAGCGTGAGTTGAGTAAGTTTCAAGAGGCTTGCTCCCTGCTGTACCGCGGCGCCGGACGTCCGCGCCGAGTCCTTATGTCCGGTATGGATCGTGTGCCTCCCACAGCTGGCGCGGTGGGAGGTAGATCTCATTTTCATAGATTTCATATGCTTACACGTACCAACATACACGCGTAGGACAGGCAGCTCTTTTTAACCTGTATGCTTGATAGGTGTAAAACACTCATGTACAATAGCGACCATTATCGCCGCATGAGGCAGCCCCGATTGAAAAAGCACGGCATCATTCCTGCGCAAATTCGCGCGGCACGTGGGCTTCTTAATTGGACGCAGGACGAACTCGCGACCGCGGCCAAGATTGCGCTGACATCGATTCGTGATATCGAGAACGAGAAGCGCGCTTCCGAAGTCAGCACTCTCGCAAACCTCCAGCGGTCATTTGAGAATGCCGGCGTGGAATTCGTGCCTGGCACGCCCGACAATGGAGGGCCCGGTGTGCGACTTAGTGCAAAGCGACCGAATATCGTGAGACGTCCTACTGTCATCGGGATGTTTGACGGGATGCCAGTCGACGTCGAGTTCAAAGGGAAGCAATTCCGGGCGCTCATCAGCTGCGAGGTCATTGAAGACCTCGGCAGACTCCGAGACGAGCCGAAAGAGGTCTGGCTTCGAGTTTTCGAAGAGCACAAAGGAGCCATTCTCGATGGGATACGCCGTGCCTTCGAGAGCGGAAACCGGTGGGATGAGCGCGGACGGCTGCGTGTAATAAGCGATCACATTCCCGAGCTCGCGTAAGGCGTCGGCCATATTGCGCTGTCCGAAGGCATCAGGTTCGCGCGGAAAAGGATATCCGTAGGCATGGCCAACATTCGATCCCTTGACATGTTATTCCTGGACGACCTGCTCGACATGAGTGGCGGGTACGTGCTGCGCTTTTCTGATCGAACATTCGCGGAGTTTTTCTCTCAAGAACTGAACGTCAACATTGATGATCCGAAGTACGCGAAGAGCGGAACCTCTAAAGGTAAACGCTTACGTCACTTCCTCCAAACGGAGAGCATTCCAACCGTTGTGAAAACACTCAATGCTCTTTGGGAATATCGCGAAGCGTTGCGCGTGCGGTCGGGGCAATCGGATAAACTGACAAATGCTCACAATCGCCTTCTCGACCTTCTGAATAGACTGCAGGGTGGCGAATCGCATTCACCACCACACGACAAAAAGACAGTCTCCGTCCCGAATAAAGACAAGATCGGTCATCTCAAAAATGAACTTTTCGCACTTCCCTCCCTGGCTCCCCAACCGCGGGGATTTGCGTTTGAGCGATTCTTGAAGTCCTTATTTGATTGTTATGGGCTTGAAGCACGCGATGCCTTCCGCAATCGCGGTGAGCAGATTGATGGAAGCTTCCTGCTTTCGAACGAAGTCTATTTGCTTGAGGCGAAGTGGCAAACGGATCTCTGCGGAGTGGCGGACCTGCACGGCTTTCACGGAAAGATCGAACAAAAGGCCGCGTGGACACGCGGGCTGTTCATCAGCAATAGCGGATTCTCAAAGGACGGGCTCGTGGCGTTCGGACGCGGCAAGCGGGTAATATGCATGGATGGCTACGATCTGTATGAGGTGCTCACACGCGAACTGAGTCTTGCGGAAGTGCTCGACCGCAAAGTACGCCACGCCGCGGAGACGGGCACGCTGTTCGCTCGGGTGCGAGATCTTTTCACCAGCTAGTCGGGCAGGATCACAATCAATTGAAGATCCTGCCGCGGAGTTCTTGTTTATGGCCGCGATGGATAATACTCGCGAGCCCCCGCGCAGGTGAGGGATTAGATGTCATTGTCGCGCGTGTGCCCGGCTTCGTTTTCAGTAGTTCTATCGGCGTTTTGAATTGGAGTCTACACGGTTGACCGATGCTTAAGACCCCACCGGACGTCGGTGGCGCTCAGGGTGGGGAGCTCAGTGATGAAGAACGATGTCAGCAGCGTCAGGCCCAATCGGTTCCCGTACTCAAGGCGTTCAAGGCCTGGCTCGACATTCAGGCCCATGCGGTGCTGCCCAAAAGTGCGCTTGTTAGAGCCGTGTTCTATGCGCTGAAGAATTGGGATGCCTTGTGCCGGTACACCGACCAGGGGTACCTCGAGCCGGACAACAATTTTGTGGAGCAAAGCCTACTATTGAGCCATGTACGCGACAAGCGCGTGACTCTGCTGACGCCCGATGAATTCAACGCCAGCAACATCACGCAGATCGGGTAACCTACAGTGGCTGACGACATCCGAACACTTCATCTGACCAAGCGAGAGCTCGGGCTCTTGCTCAAATACGGCTATCCTGTCCCGGACGACGCCGCGATGCTGCGCTCGAGCAAAGTCCAGAACGGGGTGCATGTGGCACACATCGATTCCTTTTGGCTCTCGATGTGGATCGCTGATATCGTGCGCTCGGCCCAGAAGATTCGTAGCCTCAGCCTTCTCGAAGAACTCGATGCGTTGTGCGATGTGCTGGAAACGGCTGAGCAGAATAACGCGCGCGTGCGCGGTGTACCCCTAGAGTAACTTGCCACCGTGAACCCCGCATTTACAGAGGCGTGTTATCGGACGGGTACCGATGGTGTGCCAACCCGTTATCGAACGGCACGCTCCCTTGCGACCGACTTGATGGAAATTTGCGCGCGTCTGGCGAGCGCGAAACTGGCGCTGGCCAGGATATCCTCCAGCGTGTGGCGGTCCAGTGTCGCCATGAAATTGCGATGTGCATCAGCAAGAACTGACCTGAGCGTACACGCAGGAAGCAGAGGGCAGGTCTGGCGTTCTTCGTTAAAGCATTCGACGATGTCGAAACGGTCTTCAGTGTAGCGCACCACGTCACCGATATTGATCAATTTGGGCGCACGTGAAAGCCGCATACCGCCGCCCTTGCCCCGAACGGCATCGACGTAGCCGCCCGAGGAAAGACGATTGACCACCTTCATCAGGTGGTTACCGGAAATGCCGTATGCCTCGGCGGTTTCAGTGATTGTGCACAGCCGATCGGGATGCACGCCAAGAAAGATAAGCACGCGCAAAGAGTAGTCGGTAAAGAGAGTGAGCTGCATAGCGCACCATAACACACCCGAGCCTGCGGGCATTTCCGGTGCCGATCTGGTCTGGCGCGGCGAGGTGCAGGCGATGAAGTTCGGGACCCGCTTCGCGATGCCGCGTCGGGTAGTGCTCCTCGAGAGGCTCGAAGATGAGAGCTTCTGCGCCACGTTCGACAACGGTCAGCGCGTCCGTGCCAAGGCGGTGGTGGTCGCGACCGGAGTGCAGTACCGCCGGCTGCCGCTCGACCGGCTTGCCGACTTCGAAGGCGCCGGCATTTACTATGCCGCGACCGAGATCGAGGCACGCTATTGCAAAGGGACAGAAGCGGTCATTATCGGCGGCGGCAACTCCGCGGGGCAGGCCGCGATGTTTCTCAGCCGCTCGGCGCGCTGCGTGCGCGTGCTGGTCCGCGGAGCCTCCCTTGCCGCCTCGTACGTCGCTCACAGTCCCGGAAGAGCCAGGTAGTTATGTAGCCGGCATCCATATTAGGGGACAATTCTATACAGATCTGTGGATGACCTTTTTACCACACTGCAATGTCGGTCGGCATGAATCCTTATGCTCTCGCCCAGGGTGGCAGTGCGACGGTCAAAAGATAGTATTCGAGCATGCGTGCGAGCGGCAGAAATTGCTCCTGGGTGTTCGACTTCACGATATAGCCGGCCACATATGCGTCGTATGCAGCCGCGCGATCTTCATCATTATCCGAAGTCGTGAGAACGAAAATGATGGTACGCCGCAGCATCTGCCTGTTGCGTAGCTCGCGAATTAGACCCAGCCCGTCGAGTCGCGGCATGCGAATGTCGACAAGCAAGATATACGGAGGCTCCAGCTTCTGGCGGCCGTTCGTCCCGAGGAGCATCTCCAGGGCCTCGACGCCGTCCCGCGCGCGTATCAGAGGATTGGCGACCTTGGCGCTGGCAAGGCCGCGGACCACGGTCGCCGCGTCGATGTCATCGTCCTCCACGTGCAGAATCTTCACATCTGATGAATTCATGTGACGCCTCGCAGCGATTGCCCCGACCGCGGCCAGTCGAACCAAAAATGAGTGCCGCGCCCGCTGGCCGCTTCGATTCCGCAATTCCCGCCCATTCTTCCGACAAACTTTCTCACCAGTGCAAGACCCATCCCGCTGCCTTCGACTTCGTCGCGCGGCTTCAGCGTCTTAAACATATCAAAGACAACTTTGCGATATATTTCAGGAATTCCTGGACCGTCATCGATCACTGAAAACCGCAAGTGCGGGCCGTTCGATTCGTCGACCGATACTGTCACAATACCTGTTTCCCGATCGTGATGCTTGATCGCATTGCTGATGAGATTGTGCAGCACCTGCTCGAGCGGCACGCGGGTGACCTGAACCGTCTCCAGAGACGGATCACAGCGGATCGAGAATCCGCTCGGGACGTGGGCCGTAGCCGCGACATCCGCCATCAACGCGACGGCGGTCAGCGGGTCCCCCGACGGTTCGGCAAATCGGCCTGCTCGTGCATAGTCGCGAATATCATCCAGGAGTCGCTTCATCCGCTCAATGCGTGCCTGAATCAGCGCCAGCCGTTCGCGCGATTCGGCAGTGAGCGAGCCGTCATCTTCCAGGATCCACTGTGCGAGCGTGCTCACACCGGTCAGAGGCGCGCGCAAGTCATGTGAAGCGGTATAGACAAAATCGTCCAGCTCTTGGTTCATTTGCTCGAGCTCGTTGTTGGCGCGGCGCAGATCGGCTTCCGCGCGCTTGCGCTCGGTGATGTCGATGATGGACGCCAAAATAAAGAGCCCCGTGGGGGTCTCGATGGGATTGAGGCCGATTTCGATCGGCACTTCGCTGCCATCTTTGCGCAAACCAAAGAGGTCGCGGCCCGTGCCCATCGAACGGGACTTCGGCATTTTGAGAAAGCCCGCTATCAGATCGGGGTGGCGATCGCGGAACCGTTGCGGCACGAGGATCTCGAGCGGCTGACCGATGAGCTCGGCGCGGGAGTAGCCAAACAAGGTCTCGGTGCTGCGATTGACCACCGTGATCCGGCGAGCTCGGTCGACCATGACGATCGCGTTAGGAGCCCCTTGGACAATGAGCTCAGACCAGTTACCGATCTGCTGCGTTACGGGAGTTACCGGCAAGCTCATCGCCACGGCCCCTTACGGCGTCACGCGCGTTGAAGAGCAGAGCCCATCTGTTGTATATACCACAGGCAGGCTGGCGATGGCTATACCGTACCGCGGGGCGCCTGTCAGCGCCATTGCCCGCTCGATCTCTGCCAGTAGGTCCGTCACTTCACCCTCAAAAGCTTCAATGCCAATGCGTTCGACACTTGCAGGAGGCACCCTGAATGACAGCACTGCAAACTGAATTTCGCATGGATGATTCGAGTGTCAACGGCGAGCGACTAAGGCGAACACCCGGTGCCTTTATCGCTTCACCATTAAGATTCGATCCTTTGCGGTTCTGTCGAGTTCCCAGGAAGGCGCCCGAAGAGCGGCATGCGCTGATTGCAAAGGCCGCTTATATGCGAGCGCAGCGGAGGGGATTTGAAGCCGGACATGAACTGGAAGATTGGCTAGCCGCGGAAGCAGAGTTTGATCAACGGCTGCTCTGGTAGCGCACGTTGAGACGTCTGCCGTGGACTCCATCGATGGATGCATTCCTGAAGGAAAATGCTGGCTAAATTTATTACCCTATGCCCAATGCGTCAGTAGATATTTGGACGACTGGGACGCCGAATTGGCCACGCAAGGAGCGATCAGCCGTCGTGAAAACGATTCTTCTCCTCGACCCTGATGGCCTGGCGATGGCGCCTCGACTTGTGCGGCATACATCATCGAAGTCAGGCTGGCTGGGCAGTTTACCCCGCTTGGACGCCGCGCCAGGGTTTCTCGAGAAAGTGCGTGCGACCACCGCTACCGCACGCGACCGAGCGAGGTGGCGAATTAGGTGTAAATTGCACGCCAATGCCAGGACCTAGTTTTGGCGGTTTTCTCAGTTATCTTAGTTCTTTTGGCCAGCTCTCGCGTACGGCGGCGGACGTCGGTAGCGATGAGGGTGGGGAGTTTGCGGCGGATGAATCGGAAGTCCGGGAACGTCCGGATTGGGCGCGCGAGAACGCCAGAACCCTTGATTCGCGGAGGACTGTCAACTCGTCGGTTGAAACTGCTAATAATTCCGTGGAGCGCAGTGACCCATAGATCCCTCCGGAAGCATCAGGCGCGACGTCACCAACACGACGATCGGTGTCGGCACTGTCGTCTCAAGTCGAGTCCGGGTCCATATCGGTACTCATGACCATGGCGGCGATCGCCGCAAACCGCTCATTGGCCTCCGCGTGCACGGCGATGCCGTGACCACAATGTCGCAGTACTTTCTCGGCCGACCACGTCGCCGGAAAGGTATGGACGAACGGCGCGGGAGACGTGCGGAATGACCGAATCAGGCACTGCCGGCCAAAACCCGTCATACGCCTTCGCGAACACTCGCCGCCCGAAAGCCGCTACGGTAACATCGGACTTCTAGCAACTGGCGTTTAGGTACGTTCCCCAATGAAAGACGAATTGGAGGAAAGAGAGAGCGTTGTGAATCCCTCTACGAATCTCGCGGCGGATCGCACGCGGCTTGCTTACGATCGCACCTTGTTGGCCTGGATAAGGACCGCAACATCGCTGATTACCTTTGGTTTCACCATCTACAAGTTCTTCCAGATTGAACTGGCGCGTGTAGCGCCAAGACCGGAACGGCTGTTCGGGCCGAGACAATTTGCCTTCTTGATGATCCTGGTGGGGCTGGTGTCGCTGCTGATAGCCACACTCGAGCATCGGCAGGATTTAAAGGCGTTACGCGCCCAATATCCGGGGAGGAATCGACCCATGGCGACAGTACTTGCAGCGCTAGTTTCAGTTCTCGGGCTCGTGGCGCTAGTCGCGGTCCTGTTCCGAGAATAGATGCTGCGGCTATTTAGTTGGTTGCGGGATGTACTTGACGTTCACTTTGTCGATGGTGCCGTTGAACTTGAACGGCACCTTTTTGTGGTAGTCGAGCGATACGGGCGAGCCTAATGCGATGCCGATGTCGAGGCAGTCGTTTGCCGTGAAAAGCAGCGGAGCGCTGACGGGGACTACCCCGGAGGCGAAGAGCTTACCGTTAACCTTAATGGCCACCTTCAGCGGCCCTGCTGGCTTAGGCTCTGCATAGACCGTCTCGACCTCGATCTTTGCCTTGCCGACCGGGAGCTTCTGCGTCGCGCGGATCTTAGTGCGCATGATGATAAATAAGTTGTACTCGTAACAGAGAATTCCATCCTCGACGAACAAAGTGAGGCCACCGCTGTTGCCACCCAGCTTGTAGAGCACGCCGTTGGCGTTGGCCGGAATCTGCGCCTCGATCGTGACGAGGTTCGGCTTGTTACCCAAAGCCGGTGCCGTGAATTCCGGCATGCGGGTGATGTCGCCGGTGAAATTCCATTCCGTATTGGGAGGCGCCACACGCATCTCGGGATGTAGAAGCGGGACCCAGAGACCGCCGCCAATCGGGAGTGCTTTGTTCTTCGTGGCCTCAATCAGGAACAGCTCTTTCAATTGTGCGAGTTTCTCAGGCATCTTGGCGGCAAGGTCGTTGGCCTGGGACCAGTCCTCTGCCACATGGTACAGCTCCCACACATCCTTATCGGGGGTCCACTCGCGGATGCCGGGAGGCATGCCGGTGACCCAGGGCAGTCGTGGGCCGATGGCGCTGGCCATCCAGCCGTCGTGGTAGATGGCGCGGCTGCCCATGATCTCGAAATACTGTGTACGCAGGCGGCCCTCCGCCTTGGGGTCATCGAAGCTATAGGCGAAGCTCACACCGTCGATCGGGTCCTGCGTCACACCGCTCACTTCTCGCGGCGGGTTGATGCCGATGACCTCGTAGATGGTGGGGACGATGTCGTTGCAGTGGTGAAATTGCGTGCGCGGCTTTGCGTCCGGCTTGATCTTCGCCGGCCAGCGGATCGCCATCGGGTTGCGCGTGCCGCCAAAATGCGAGGCGAGGAGCTTCGTCCCTTGGTAGGGAGTGCTCCCTGCCCAGGCCCAGGCGCCATGGTACTGGTTGTCGGTAAGCGTCGTTCCGAGCACGTCCAAGCCGCCCAGGGCGTTGAGGGCCGCGATGTGTTGCTTGGTCGTGGTGGGGATGCCGTTTTGCGCCAGCAACTCGCTGATCGTGCCGTCCTGGCCCTCCGCCGAGGAACCGTTGTCGCCCCAGACATAGAAGATCAGCGTGTTTTTGCCGTAGCCGAGAGCCTCGATCTCGTCGATCAGTCGGCCGACCTGCGCGTCCATATGCTCGGTAAAACCTGCAGCTACTTCCATCAGGCGGCGCTGGAAGGGCTTCTCATCCTCCGGGATGCTGTCCCAAGCAGCCATGGTGGGGTGACGCGGCGTGAGCTGCGCGTCGGCAGGTATCCAACCCTTCTCCTTGGCGCGGCGGAATACTCGCTCCCGATAGGCGTCCCAGCCGTCGTCGAACTTGCCCTTATACTTATCCGCCCACTCCTTCATGATGTGGTGCGGTCCATGGATCGCGCCGCTCGCCCAGTACATGTAGAAGGGCTTGTCGGACTGGAATGCTTTGTGTCGACGCAACCAGCCAATGGCATCATCCGCCAGATCTTCGCTCAGGTGATAGCCCTCTTCGGGCGTACGCGGCGGCAGGACGCTCGTGGTGTTGCGCACTAGGTTTGGCTCGTACTGCGAGGCCTCGCCGGCGAGGAATCCGTAGAAATATTCGAACCCCATGTTCGTTGGCCAGTTCTCGAACGGGCCTGCCGCGGTGGTCTCCATCGCTGGCGTGTTGTGCCACTTGCCGAAGGCGCAAGTGCTGTAGCCATAGTCCTTCAGGACCTCGGCGGCGAGTGCGCTGCTCTTCGGGATTGTCCCGGCATAGCCGTCCCAGTCGTTGGCGAGCTCGGCAATCTGTCCGCTGGCGACCCGATGATGGTTCCGCCCGGTGAGCATGGAGGCGCGAGTCGGCGAACACATGGCGGTAGTGTGGAAGCGGTTGTAGGCGATGCCCTCGCGGACGACGCGGTCCATCGCGCGGGTCGTCACTTCACCTCCGAAGGTGGTCGGCAGGCCAGGCCCAGCGTCATCGATCAGAACGATGAGAATGTTGGGCGCATCCTCGGGAAGCCGACGAGGCTCGACGCGCCGTTTGTAGACCGACTCCTGCATGGTGTGACCGGCAGTGCTGGCCGACGGCGTGGGCGGGAAGGGCAACGATTCTGCGGATGCGGGTCGATCTTTGGCCATCGTTACACCTGTTGTAGAAGGGACCGACAATTAAGGTTCGGCTAATAACCCTACCAAGCGGGCTAGAAGTTGGGAACGGTACCTAAATCCTATTGACTTTAGTCGATCTAATTGTTGACTGCCCGATACCGGGTGAATGAGTACTATGGTGCCCGTTGCCGTCATTGACGGCCGTCCGCCGCGGTGAAGCGAGGAGGCGAATTAGATGTCATTTACGCATCCGAAGCTAGGCTTGGTTTCGGCGGCTTTATCGTCCTTTCATTTTTCAGCCTCCTTTCTTGGCGAGGGTCGATGAACAGCAGCGGACGGTGGTGGCGCTGGGGGTGGGGAGCTATCACCAACATGGCAACCAAACTTCGATCAATGGGCTCTCTATCTCCAATATTCCAGTTGCGGGTTGGTCCGATACTCAATGGGCGGTGAATGGCAATAGCGCGTGGTATTTCGCATTCTACGTTGGTGTTCATGCCAACGTGTACAAAGCCTCTCACCTGGGTGTTTGGGCGAATCTCCCGGGCGACTCGACACCCTTCCCGATCCCGGAGTCTTCCTGGTTGCTGATGAGTGGAATTATCGGAACTGGGATGTTCGCGCGCAGGATGCGCATGCGGCAAAAATGAAGTCGATCACAAAGTCGCTGCCGCCCTGGTCGAGTGCCCCGATCTTTTGTAAAAGCATTCGAAATTGTATTTAACTTACCGTGATGCGCCCTGGGATGCGCATCGCGATGCTCTCGCAAATCCCTAGTCTCTGGGAATGCCTGCCTGGCAGAGTATCCGTACTCGCCACCAGACATGAAAAGGCAACAACCATGGATGACGCGAAATTGCAGATTGCCCACGCGCCGCTGGATGATCCAGAACTTCCGCAAGACCTTGACCCTGACTTTTATCGCGAGGCGCTACGACATATTGCGCGCCTCACGGCGGACCGATTACTCCGAGAGCGATCGGCATTAGCTGACATTGAAAGTAGGGCGAAAAGTCCCCTCGGAGCATCCCCACCCGCCCGATGGTATGACGGCGAGCAATCGATAGCGGGTCTGCGCAAGCCTGGATCGCGGGACAGTGGGCTCCCGGATCGGAGGGTCGAACGATGAGTTGGGCGATGGTCTTTCTGATCTACACCGCACAGGGCGCCGTACACCAGGACATCCTGCACGGGTACGGCAGCAAGGTGACTGCCAGCTGGAGGCTAAAGTCTTCGAGCACCGGCTCGACTTGATTAAGTGGGAATGCGTTCGCGACGTGACTAACCCGGTGTTCAGGGCGTGCAGTTGAAACTCCCCTCGAGGCGCTTTGGAGACTGCTCGAGGGGACCGATACGCCGCTGGTAACGACTCCAGCCGCGTTGGTCACATCTTCCCGCGACACCTTCGCATTGTCTGTCCCTATCCGGCGTGTAACTTTGTCAGGCAAAGTATATAAGCGGGGTACTCGAGGTCTGCCTAATGCTCATTCTCACCCGCCGCCTCGGCGAAACCATTACCATCGGTTCAAATATCACGGTGACCGTTCTCGGCGTGAAAGGAAATCAGGTTCGTATCGGAATCAATGCGCCAAAGGACGTGCCGGTTCACAGAGAGGAAATTTACGACAGGATTCGGCAAGAGCACTTGCATGAGGCACCTGGCCGTAAAAAATAGTGCCGCCCCGAGAGCAGGGCGAGGTACCCGAAAGATTCCTGACGTCGAGTTGAGAGTTCTGTTCGGTTCGACGGACATCCGCGGACGTCAGTGGTGCTGGGGGTGGTGAGTTTCCTGAGAATGCCCGCGTCGCATCTAGCGGGAGCCTTGACGTAGTTGGTAATTCACGGTGATGCCGACTTGGCGAGGGTCGCCCAATTGGAGAAAGGATTGATTCGGAAAGTTTGGCGGAATTAGCCCGAAATAGAATCCCTGCTGCGCGTAACGGGCGTCGAAAAGATTATGGACCCACAGGCTCGTGGTCCATGAACCGCGCTTGTAGCCGACCCGGACGTTTTCCAGGTTGTAGGCGCTCGAGGTCTGCGCGTCGCTCGTGTAGTAATAAAAGCTGTCGATGGCGGAGGCATCCAGACGTGCGAACCAACCGGCCGGGTGGGTGTATTCCACGGCCGCAGACAGCTTATAGCCGGGCGCGAACGGTTGCGCGCGCCCATCCAGTCCCAGTGTGCTGAACAACCCGATCACGTCGAGGTAGCGCGTTCGCAGCAGCGAACCGCTGCCCGAAATATGCCAATGGCTGTTCAGACGGTAGGCAGCCTCTGCCTCCAGGCCGTAATTCTCGCCGTTGCTGGCATTTTGCGTGTAGAAGACGTAATTTAACGGATTGTTCTGTTGCAGCTGCTCGGACAGATAAACCTGCATGTTTTGCCGTCGCATATAAAATACATCCGTCTGCAACTGCAACGGGCTTGAGCCTTGCGCATACTTGAGGCCGGTCTCGAGACTCCACAACGATTCGGGACCAAATTCGCGTTGTTCGGACAAGATTCCCGAGCCGATGTTGAAGCCACCGCCCTTGTAGCCGCGCGCGAGCGTGACGTAGACATGCTCGCCCTCTCCGGTGCTTCTAGTCCAAGACAGATTGCCGCCGATCATGTGATTCGTCACTTTGGGAAACGGAGTCTGGGCATCGGCGCTGTCGGAGTAATCGGCAACACGCTGCTCCAGACGGAGGCCGCCCGACACGGTCGTGCGCGGCCCCACGTCCGCGTCCAACGAACTGTAGAGCGCCACATTGGTCGCCGCGTACTGGCTGTTCAGGCCGCTGCTGCCGGCCCCGGGGATGCCGTTCGGGCCGGCATCGAACGCGTCCCACGTGAACAGCTGCTGATCTGACTCCGTCAAGCGCAGCGCATAAACGCCGACCAACCAGCGCAGCCGGCCGAACAGGGCATTCGACGGGTCACCAATCAGCCGCAAGTCCTCGGCGAGCGTGCGGCGCTTGCGGTTGTCGCTTTGAAAATAATCATAGGGCGCATAACCGGTGGTGGCCAGCCAGAACGGGTCGTTGCCCCAATCACCGTCGAACGAATAAGTGATCTTGGAATTGGCCGTGCTGGTGACGCTGCGCAGCTCTCCCACCCCATCGAGCGAGGCGACCAGACGCAGTGCCGCGCCATTGGAAAGTTGCGCATCGCGGCCCGGTTCGTTCGAATAGGTCGTGTAGGTGTTGTAGATCGACCAGGCGTCGTAACCATTGTCGATATTCACATGCATCAGCGTCAGGTCCGCTTGCAGAGCGTCCGTCAGCTGCCAGTGCAGCTTGCCGCGCACCGTCCCTTCATCGTATCCATTCGTGGAGTTTTCATCCAAGTACGCGTTATGGCGGAACCCGTCGCTCAAGTACTGTTGCGCAACCAACCGCCAGCCGGCGGCACCGTTGGCGAAACCATCCCCGACGGTGAGGCCCGCGGCCCGCGTATCGTAGTCGGCACCCGTGATTTCGCTGTTCAATTCGAAATCGGTGCCGGGTTCGGTCGTCCTCACGCTCACCAATCCCGCGAGTGCGTTGGCGCCGTAGATTGTGCCTTGCGGCCCCCGCAGGACCTCGATCTGCTGCGTGTCGTACAACGTCGCAGGCATACCGACGCCGGAGAAATCAATGTCATCGATGAGAAACCCGACGGAGGGATTCGGCGCGCCTTGGTACTGCTCTACCTCGCCAATGCCGCGCAGCTGGAAAAAGCGGGGCCGCGAAGTACCCGCGGCCCAATTTAGGTCCGGGATCAGACCGAGTACATCCTCGAGATGTTGAACCCCTGCCGCGCGTAGCGTCTCTTCGTCGAGCACCGTGACGCTTTGCGGCAGTTCCGCAACGCTGGTTGAACGCAGACTCGCCGTGACCACAATTTCCTCTAGTGTGTCGTCGGCCGCAACCGCGACCTGGGTCAAAAGGAAGTAGACTGCCAGCGGCCCATACATTCGCCATTGAAGTTTCATTCACCTGCTCCCTACGCCGGTACTAACCGGATCAGGTTCAACGGGTTCGCCGGTTCGCCGGCGTCTCAGGTCTCTTTAAGACCACCCCAAGGTTCGTGAATCGAACTATCGATCAACCGCATATGTTTTGCAATATCAACTTTGATCGCCCACTGAGGAAGCTATCCGCGGACGGGGTCTCTACGTCGCCGATACAGCGTGGCAAGATCCTCGGAATGCACCAGCGGGCCAATCCAATGCAACCGGATATTCTTGCTGCCGTGGCGCTGCAGGAAATCCATGACTCTCAGGTCATTCAGGGCTTCAACAAGTCTCCTATACTGAATGCAGATCGAATGCAAAGCCGTCGACTCGTACAGATGATCACAAGGCGCGTCGCGTCCGACACTGCAGGCGTTATGCGCGCTGTGTGCTCGGCACAGCCCCCGACGCGTGAGTCAGCGCACCTGCGTGAACTCCGATGCCCGCGAGAAACCGTTCCAGATCCGCCGGCCGCCGCGGGCAGAGCGACCGATCGCCAAAACCATCGCCCCTGGCCGGCATTTTGCTGCGATGTGGGGCTGGCTTAAACGGTCCGCGCAGCGGGTTTTTCACAGGTTTCCGCTTTGTTGGCACTCACAACGGTAATGCCGCCCTTCAGCGCAAACGTGCCGCTCAGCTTATTGCAGGAATCACACAGCGGCGCGATTTGCTCACCAGTGACACTTGTATTGATTAGGTGTCTGCCGACAGTTGGCCTACTGGAACAGCCTAGAAGCGAGCACCCAGTTGGCCACGGCCGCTTCGAAAAAATTTTCCAGTGCTGCGCCCATGTCCCACAAGCACACGCTCTTCCGGTTGTACCGCCTTTATTTGACCAGCCCGTCGTTGGAAAAGTCATACTGCCTCCTTGTCACCAACACAAGCGTCAGGGAATCCCGACCCCGACTTTAAGACGACCTTGCGAACCTTGAGTAAGCTCGCGCGAGAACTCGCTGCGAATAGCCTTCTACGCCGCCCCATGCACCCCGTCCATCCTGGTCCGCGCTCCGCGGGTGGTGTAGATTTGGTGGTACGGCTGCGCGGTTACCCCTCAGCCATATTGACGTTCAGGTTTTGATTTTGCTGCGCGCGAGAGTCGTAGCAAGCATCCAGGTCGTTTGAGGTGCGAGATCAGGTGTTATTTACGCGCAGAAGTCAGCGAATCGATCCGGAGGTTTTCGAACACTGAGTTCAGCGATATGTCTTGGTTCCATGGACGTCCTCGGACCGTGGTGGAGTCTGGGTGGGGAGCTCGGTACCATCGCACCATGGTGCACGTAAGCCAGGCGCTCATACGCTCCGTCGCACGCGGCTTGACGTTGCAGGAGCTTTTTTCGATCACGCGTTCGAGCGGGGGCTATCGAGCAACGTGACTCGACGCCAGTTTGCGATCCGTTGATGGGCATGTGCGCGGGCGGGAGTGCGCATCGCTTAGCACTTAATTGGACGCTATCATTCGGCAGCGCGAGTCAGGGTCGAAAACACGTCGGCGGGGATGGATACATCGGATGCGCCACTATCGATTATAAAATTAATTGTGATATTGGTGTTTATGACGACGGGTTACGACGAGACTGTCAGAAATTTTGTGCTCTGAGCCGGTTCATTAACGATTGACCTCGAACCGATCGCCGAACACCACCGCGAACTGGGCTTTTGCCGCAGCCCATTCCCGTGGCGGCATCTTCCAATTTTTC
>JBKQPD010000282.1:0-3158 GCA_052145175.1 Binataceae bacterium (SeqCode)
CCCATCAGCGGACGCTTGCCGCGATCGCGATCGCCGCCGCAGCCAAAAACGCAGATCAGCCGGCGCGGCTTGAGCGCGCGCAGGGCCTCGAGCACGGCTAGCAGCGCGTCGGGCTTGTGCGCGTAATCAACCAGCACCTTCACGCCGGGCGGACCCGGCACCGCCTCCAGTCTGCCGGGGGCCCCTGGGCATCGCCGCACACCCTCAACCACCGCATCCGTTTCGATGCCCAGGGCCACCGACAAAGCGGAGGCGCCCAGGATATTGCGCAAATTGATTTCACCCAGCAGCGGCGAGCGCAGTTTGAAGCGCCGGCCGCAAACCTCGAGCGCCGCCTCGATACCGTCCGCACCGATCGTGGCGTCGATCACGCGCGCGTCGTGGTTCGCGCCGCGACCGAAACTGATCTTCGCGCCGCGTACGTTCTCCAGCACGACCCGGCCGTACGGGTCGTCGCCATTCACCACCGCGACCGCGTCGGGATGCGCGCTGCGCGGCAAAAGCTCGCTGAACAGGCGCAGCTTGGCCGCGAAATAGTTTTCGACCGTGCCGTGATAGTCGAGATGATCGCGGCCCAGGTTGGTAAAGAGACAGGCGCGAAAGCTCAGTTCGTCGACCCGCCGCTCCGCCAGACCGATCGAGGAGATCTCCGCCGCCACCGCGGTCACGCCCTCGCGCCGCAGCGTGTCGAGCGCACTTTCCAGATCGATCGACTCGGGGGTCGTCAGACCGCTCGAAAGTTTGCGCTCCCCGGCAAAGATGCCGATCGTACCGATGATCGCGGCGCCGCGGCCGGCGGCCTCGAAGATCGAGCGCAGCAGATAGGTCGTCGTGGTCTTGCCGCTCGTGCCGGTGATTCCCACCAGATCGAGCGCCCGGCTCGGCGCGCCGAAGAAGCGCGACGCGGCCACGCCCATCAGGATGCGTGGCCGCTCGCACTCGATAATAGTCGCCGCGGAGCGCGCCTCTCCGTCCCAGCCCTTCACCACCACCGCGCGCGCTCCGCGGTTCAATGCTTGTTCGATATGCGACCGCGCCGCTTGCGGATCACGCGCGGTCGCGAAGAACAGATCGCCCGGTTGCGTCCGACGCGAATCGTACGAGAGTCCGGTAATCTCCTGCGCGACCTCGCCGCTTACGCGACCCACCTCGACGCCCTCGATCAGGTCGGCGAGCTTCATGGCCGGCTCCATCCCGGCTCGGTCGCATTGGCCGCGAGCACGAGCTTGATCACGCCGCCGCTGAGCGGTGTGCGCGGCGCCGGACTCTGTTCAACGACATAGCCCGCGCCGTCACTTTCGAGATTGAGTCCCCGCGCTCGCGCCAGTGCGAAGGCGCTCCGCAGGCTGAGGCCCCGGAAGTCCGGCGCCAGGCCGGAGGCCAGGTCTGATGCGATCGCTGGCGCGGAAATGGCGTCGGCGGAATTCGCGTTCGCGGCGTCCGGCGCATCGGCATCATCGAGAACGTTACCGGCTAGATTGCCAACCAGATTCGGCGCGCCCGACGGCAGCATACTGGCCGTCGTATAGGAGACCCGCTCCGGCGCGACCTTAAGATGCTGCAGCGCGCTGCCGGCGATCTCGCTGAACACCGGCGCGGCGAACAGCCCGCCGAAATGGCCGTGCTGCACGTCGTAGAGCACCACCAGAATGACCAGTCGCGGATCCTGCGCCGGGACGAACCCGACGAACGACGCCACCAGCCGGCTTTGATAGTAGGTACCCGTGGCGGGATTCACCATCTGCGCGGTGCCGGTTTTGCCCGCCACCGTGAAGTCGGCGACTTGCGCGAGCCGTCCGGTGCCGTCGGGCGTATTGACCACGCCCCGCAGCAGCAGGTTCATCTGATGGGCGACCTGGGGCGCGACCGCGCGGCGCAACGCCTGCGGCGTATGCTCGATCACCTTGTGGCCCGCCGCGTCGTAGGCGGCCTTGAGCACGTACGGCCGCATGACCATCCCGCCATTGGCGATCGCGGCGTAGGCCGTCGCGAGCTGGATCGGCGTTACCGCCAGCCCCTGGCCGAACCCGTGATCGGCCAAATCGATCGGATGCCACATGGCGGCGGGGCGAAGCAGGCCGCTCGCCTCGCCCGGCAGATCGATTCCGGTCTTGTGCCCGAGCCCAAAAGCTTCGAGTCCGCGATAATAGCGGTCCGCGCCCATCGCCATAGCGATCTTGGCCGCGCCAATATTCGACGAGACTGCGACGATGCCGCCCAGATTGAGCCATTCGTGCGGGCTGTCGTCGTGAATCTTGCGGCCCGCGAGATGCCACTCGCCGTGCTCGCAGTAGACCTGCCGGCGGGTATCGATCACGTGATCGTCGAGCGCGATCGCGCCCAGAATTCCTTTGATCGTCGAGCCCGGTTCGAAGGCGTCCTGCACGCCGGAATCATGCAGCCGCGGATCGTTGTGGGCGCCGACGGCGTCGGCGTTGGCCAGCGCCAGCACCTCGCCGGTAAAGGGATCGAGCACGACCGCCGTGCCCCGGCGCGCACCGCTCGCCGCGACCTCGTCCGCCAGATAGCCCTCGGCCTGCGCCTGAATCGCGGCATCAATCGTTAACTCGAGCCGGGCGCCGGGGGCGGGATTGCGGAGCGCGACCGGCGAATCGAGGATCGGATGACCCAGGGCGTCGTGATAAAAATGCATCTCGACCGGCGCGCCGCGCGCCAGGCGATCATATTCGAGCTCTACCCCGGAGAGGCCCTGGCCGTCCACACCAGCCATCCCCACCACCGCCGCGGCCAGGTCACTCTCCGGATAGAAGCGTTGATATTCGGTCGCCGGGCTAACCCCGTCGATGTTCAATTCGTCGAACCCGCGCGCCAGCTCGGGCGACAGATGCCGCGCGAGCCAGACGAAAGAGGCCTTGTGCGCCAGCCGCGCTTCGAGCGCCGCGGGCTCGAGGCCCAAGGTCGTGGCGAGCCGTGCCCGCTCGGCGGGCGTACTGCTTTCGAGCAAGCGCCGCGGCCGCGCGTAGACCGAGCGGGTCTCGACCGACAGCGCCAGCGCCTGCCCGTTGCGATCAACGATCGGACCGCGCACCGCCGCGAGGTCAAGGGCGCTGGTATGTTCGCTGCGGGCCATCGAGGCGAGCCGCGGACCATCGATCAGGACGAGCAGCGTGAGCCGAAGCGCGACGAGCACGAAGAAC
>JBKQPD010000283.1:0-22386 GCA_052145175.1 Binataceae bacterium (SeqCode)
TGCCGATTCAGATTCGCACCAAGGCCAACCCGTTTGCAAACACCAAGGTCGAGCCCAACCGCTGCCGGCAAGGGCAAGGTCTCGGCGGCGCCCAGCGGGCGATGTCCTGAAGGCTGTTGAAAATAGAGTGGCGGCAATCCTCGCCCGATCGGAAGATCGGGTTGGGTAAGAGGAGGATGCCGCCATGAAGAAGAGTGCCAAGGGCAAGACTGGAAGGAAAGCCGCGCTGGGACAGCTGTGGCGCTGTGGCTGCACTTGCCGGGGATGATCCGCGACGCGCTGTACGACACGGTGATCGGTGCAGGCTGGCGAGCGTGGACGAAGTTCTGGAAACGGAACGGGTGGCGCTGTGCGGCGAGCGCTACGAACGTCTGGCCGATCGTCAGGCGTTGCGTGCGGGCCATGTAGCGAGCTCGCTGGTGCTGGGCGGCCGGCGGGTCGCGGTGAAGCGGCTACGGGCGCGCAGTGTTGCAGGGCGCGAGCTCAGGTTGCCGAGCTGGCGGGAATGGAGCGCCCGCGATCCCTTGGACGAGCGCGCGCTGGAGCAGATGGTGCTGGGTGTATCGACGCGTGGCTACGCGCTCGTTAGAGCCGCTGCCGGAAGCGGTTACCGAGCGCGGGATCAGCAAGAGCGCAGTGAGCGCGCGGTTCGTCTACGGCACCGAGCAAAAACCCCGAACGGATGAGCCGCGACCTGTGCGAGCTTCGTGTGGTCGCGCTGCTGCTCGACGGGGTGCACTTCGGCGAACACGTGCTGCTGGAGGCAGTGGGAGTCGATGAGTACCGCGACAAGCACGTGCTGGGGCTGCGCGAGCGCGCGACCGAGGACGCCGCGGCAGTGTGAGCCTTGCCTGCCGATCTCGTCGAGCGCGAGCTCGCTGTCAACCGCTCGTTGCTAATCGTGATCGACGCGGCCAAAACCGCTGCACAAGGCGGTGGTCGAGGTGTTCGGCGCGCACGCCCTGATTCCGCCTGGCTGCTTCGCTACGCGAAGGGCCGAGGGAAACGCTGACCGTGGTGCGCCCTTGGGGCTGCTTGAGAATGTCGAACGGGCGCTGTCGTCAACCAACCTGATCGAGAACCTGTTCGGCCGGGTGCGCAAGGTAGGCCGGCGATTCAAACGCTGGCAAAGAGGTCCCATGGTGCTACGCTGGACTGCGGCAGGCGCTGCGGCTCGTAGGTAATTAGGCAGTTGCGCTGGGCACCTGTCGCAGTCCAGCAGCGCCCTTTGACTACTACTAACTGCTCACGCACGAAATTCCTGACGGATCGGGCCGGCGTGCTCGCAGCCGCGCGCGGCTTCCGCCAACGCGTCGGGTCTCGTGCCATGCCGATTTTGGTGGCCACGTTGCGTCCCCGCGATCCTCGGTGCGAGCGCAACCCGGAGGGTGCGTTACCGGTCGGCGCAACCGTTTCCGCCCATAATTCTCGATGACTTCATCGACGAAGAAGTCTTGGCTTTTTCATGCCGAGCGCGATCGCTAAATGGCTTTTCCCGACTCTCGGCGGACTGAGTAATTACGACCGAGTCTATGGCGGCGATGCCCCCAGGCACGAGGTGGGCGGCCGCCGCACGCCGCTATGATTCGGAACACTAGCGCATGACGGCGCTGAGGCCGCCGGGCGTTGTGTAACGCTCGAGGTCGAGATAGGACGAGGGCACGTCGTCGTTGGTCAGGATATTATAGCCGTGCCCGTCCTTAGGCCCCTGAAACGTGGCGTGCTGATGTTGCAGATCCCACCAATGCGAATACGCCGCGCCGGTCGAGTTCTGCGGCCCGATTCGGGGAATGTTCGTGACGATCGGTTGGAGTAGCGCGACTTTCCACAGCTGCATCTTGGGGTCGTAGAGATCGACCCACAAGGGACCGAAGAACTGCTGATCGACGTATAGGATCCGCTTGCCGTAACAATAGCCCGACGCCTTGGCGGCCAATTTGCGAATATCGAGGATGTACGAATCGCGCAGTTCCCATTGGCCCCACGAAGGTTTGGGCCAGCCGAGCGGCATGTCGTAATCGGCAGGAAAGTTCGCCCCCGCTGATTTGACGTCCATCTCGTTGAGAATCTTGCGGGTGCCGATCAAGTCGGCGCTGAAATCGGGAATTGTGCTGTCAAACGCAAACCGACCATCGTCTGGCGTCATCTCGGTTCCGGAGCTCGAGCAGCGAGCGGCCGCGGACAAGCGTTGTGTCCGGCGCATCGCGGGCAGAAAGACATAGACGTCCTCGGGCTTGCTCAGATCGGTGTACTCCATCGTCAAGGTCGTGGAGTAGTGCTGCTGTTCGGGCTCCTCAATCATAAACCAGGTTGTGTAGTACTTATCCTCGGCTCCCGGGAAAGTGGACGGGGTGCCGGGATCGGTATTGAAAGATAGCTGCCGTGCGACCCACAGACCCTTGGTGCAGTTGACGTTGCCGAACGCGTCGAGGGTACAGTCGAAGCCCGGATTATCCGGCGTGTTGACGACGATATGCGGCATGTAGCGGTACCAGAAGTCTGCAAGGATTTTCCATCCACGATGCGGTTCCGCTGGATTGGGAAACGGGATACCGCCCTGATAGCCGCTTATCGTGAGTCCGCCTTCCGGCAACTCCACAAGTTTGGTCGTTGAACTGTATTTTTCCGTAGCGGCCAGATAGCCGGCCGGTAACGGATGGATCACGGTCGGGCCGACGGTCATCGCCACATCGTCAGGCATCTTCCATGATGACTGGCCTGCGAAAAGTGTGACCATTCCATCCGGCATGAACTGCTGATATCGGCGCCAGTTCCCGGTCGTTATGACAGTTCCGAGCGGAATCGCCGGGGCCTCCGCCGCGGTGGATTGCCCGGCGTCGGCCCCGGCCAAAAATGCGCGTGCCGTCGTGGGAGTGAGCGGTACGGCAGGCGAGGAAGGATTGTTGGTTCCAGCGGCGAAGGCCCGCGGTCCAGTGAGAACTCCAAGGACAACCAAAACAAACGACGCGAAAAGCGAACGGAAGAATGATCTCATCATAACCTGTCGATGATAGTCTGCGATGATTTCATCTACGTAATCGAAAGTAAGTTGACCCTTCTGAATCAAAAAGCGGGCTGTCGAAGCGGTTTCGACAGCCCGCCAGCGTCTCCCGGCTACGCAGCCAATTAGGGCTGGTGTACCGACGCGGGTCTTCTAGGCCCCGACACCGTGACGGAGCAGTTTGCCTGGAGTCGCGCCTGTGCACTTCCCTTCGGCGAAGGTCTCTTCACCATTGACGATGATTGAACGATAGCCCTTCGCACGTTGCACGCGCCGCCATTCGCCACCGGGGAAGTCATGGGTGATCTCGCCGACCCAGTCCGGCTCGACATCAAGGCCGTTGAGGTCGTAGACCACCACATCGGCCGCCAGACCCTCGCGCAGCATCCCGCGATCGCGGAAGCCTGCCGCATGAGCAGGCAGCGCCGACATGCGATAATGCGCCTCTTCCAGCGTGATTTTTTGCTCGTCGCGCACCAGCCACTTCAGGAAATCGGTCGTAAACGCGCCGCCGGTAAAGAACTTCGTGTGCGCGCCGCCGTCCGATACGCCGGGGAAAGTATACTGCGAGGCGTTGAAGATCTCGGCCATGTAGTCGGCGTTGAAGCCTTTGTTGGGGCCGAGAAACTCGGCCTTCAGATTCGTCGCGATCGCCAGGTCGAACATCACGTCGAGCGGATGCCGGTTTTCCTCGTCGCCAATCTGCATGAGCGACTTGCCGACATACTTCTCCAGCTCCTCGTGATTTTCCACCCACTGCACGACGAGATTTCGCGGGCTGCCGCCAACGCCAGCTTGCAACGACCGCAATCGCGCATCGGCTTCGTCGGTCTCCTTGATTACCGCCGCCCGCATCGCCGGGTCTTTTAGCTTCGCGATCTTCTCGTCAGCCGTGCCGGTGGTCAGCGCGCGCCACGCGGGGCTCATATCGTAGAGGTTCCAATGCTCGAGCGTGAAGGCGAACCCGCTACGCACCGACGCGCCCTGTCCGAAAATTGGCAAGCCTTGGCCACGGCATTCCTCGATCCAGCGCAGGATGCGTCGATGAATTTCGGGATTCTTGCGCGTCGGCACAACGGCCTGGAACAGAATCGGCCGTTTCGCCACTCCGGCCAACTGTTTGACAAAGGCGAGGTCCGCGCGGTTATCCGCCGGATCGGTCGCTTGCGTAATCTCCATGAACCCTTCATCGCGATCGCGCAAAACACGTGCAAGGTTGAAGATATCCTCATCGCACATCGTATCGGTCACCATCGGCGAGCCGTCGAAGTCCGCCTGCACCGAGTCGGGACCCAGCCGCTGAATCGATAACCCGCAGAGCCCGGCGTCCATCCCCTCATGGAGCAGTCGCGCCATCTCGGCGCGTTCCTTGTCAGTCGCCGGACGAGTCTTCGCCGCCTCAAGGCCCATCACGTAGATCATCAGTGACGCGGTCGGCATGTACTGGATACAATTCACACCTTTGGGCGAGCGATCGAGTGAGTCCAGATACTCGGGAATCGTCTCCCAATCCCAGTTCATACCTGCTTTCATCGCGGCGTACGGAATCGCCTCGGTCCGGGTCATCGCGAGCATCGAGCGTTCACGGAATTCAGGTTTCACCGGGGCGAACCCGAATCCGCAGTTGCCCAACACCAGCGACGTGACACCATGCCATCCGGAGATCGTGCAGTAGGGGTCCCAACGAATCTGCGCGTCGTAATGCGTGTGCAGGTCGACAAAACCCGGAGCGACGATCAGACCGCCGGCATCGATTGTTTTCTTGGCGAAGCCTGGGGCGCGGCCGCCAATCTGAGCGATCTTGCCGTCCTTAATCCATAGGTCGCCGCGGTACCGGGGCACGCGCGTCCCGTCGACGATGGTCCCACCTTTGATGTGAATGTCGAATTCCGGCATTTGAGTTCCTCCCTCGATCGGTTCATAAACAAACGCTAGTTTCGTGTTATCAAGGGAAAGCGCACCGCGTCAAATTGGAGGCAAAGTCATGATCGAGAGAAAGCAGCGAGTACCCTTCCGTGATTTTTCCACGCTCAGCGCCGAGGACCGCGAGATGGGCGAGCGAACTCAGGTCAACGGCAAGGTGGTCAACATCTTCAGGGTGCTGATGCAGCATCCCAAGCTCGTGCGCGCCTGGTCGAAGTTCGCCAGCTACATACTGTCCGACCAACAGACGTTAGCGGCCCGCGAGCGGGAGATATTGATTCTGCGGATCGGATGGCTCAACCAGGCGCCGTATGAATGGGAGCAGCACGTGCGGATCGCGAAAGCGGCTGGTCTGACGGACGATGAAATCGATCGCATCGGCAAGGGGCCGAAAGCCGGTTGGAACAAACAGGATGCCGCGCTGCTCCAGGCCGCCGACGACTTGTTCGAGAATTCCGTGGTCTCCGACGAAACCTGGAGTACGCTTGCCGAGCGTTATAATACGGAACAGATGATGGATGTGGTCTTTACCGTCGGCCAGTACAACCTGGTGTCGTGGGCCCTGAACAGCCTCGGCGTACCGCTCGACGACTATTTGCCCGGCTCCAGGAAATGAGGGCAGCCCGCAGTTCTTGAAGGACTCGGCGGCTTGCATGGAACGGCGGCGAAGGTCTCCGGCAAGGAGGATCAAATGGCGATAATGATCACCGGTGGGACGGGCTTCCTTGGCTCGTACCTGACTCGTCACCTGGTGCGCGAAAAGGGCATCATGGGCAAGGACCTGATTCTGTTCGACCGCTATCCGAACAAGGATCGAATTGCTGACGTCCTCGATCAGGTCATTCTCCTGACCGGCGATATCACCGAACCCACGGAGCTGGCAGCGGCGATGAAGACCTACGAGGTGGACCAAGTTTACCATCTCGCCGCGATTCTCGGCGATCCGACGCCGACGCAGGTGGTCTCGTACATGAAGGTAATGTGCGACGGCACGCTTAATGTCTTCGAGACCGCCCGGGTGATGGGCGTCAAGCGCGTGGTTTACGCGAGTTCCGTGGCCGTCTATGGCCGTGCCAGCTTCCGTGGAAGAAGTCCGGCGACGAGCTCGACGAGGACGATCCGCCGAGCCCTGGTGGCTTCTATGGGATGTGCAAACTGTACGCGGAAAACCTTGCCGCCCTCTACAGCCGCCGTTTCGGCCTCGAGACCGTAGGTCTGCGGCCGACCTCCGTCTTCGGGGTCGGGCGCGGCGCGCGGGGTTCTTACGCGAGCGGCCTATTGGCGCCGCAGGATGTTCACTACATGGTTCTTCCGGAACTGGCTGCCCTGGGCAAGCCGGTGCAGATGCCACCAGACGACACGGAATCAGACTGGATATACGCGGCCGACGCGGCCGAAGCCTGGTACCGTGCGATGAATACGCCCAAACCATCGCGGCTCGTCTATAACCTGGCCGCCGAGCGGCGCCGGATGGCGGACGTTACCGCCCATCTGCGCAAATTGCTCCCCGAGGCGCAAATCGGAGTTTCCGAAAAGAAGGTCTGGACGACCCCGAACATGAAGTGCGACAACTTACGACATGATCTGGAGTTCAAGCCACGCTACACTATGGAAAGCGGCCTGACTCATTATCTCAATTTCGTGCGGCAAGCCGCCCGGCTACCGCCGGTTAAAGGATAGTCCGCGCGCGCTGCCGCGGCGACGGCCGGCCGGGTCTCGGCAAGCTCCGTTCCGGCGGATTGACAAAATGGGTCCGTGCTCCGACTTACATTTCGAGGGATTCCGCCACGCCGCCGCTGAACCACGACGTTACGCCGCTCCTGTCTCCACTCAAGTCCTTTATACTTACTGCCGCAGGACTCGCTAATCCATGAAGAGGACCTGCCGGTTATCCTAAAAGTCCTTTCGTATGCTTCTCTCACATGCTCCCGCATTCATATTCCTCCACGTCGACAAGGCGGCAGGATCCAGTATCCAGGTCGCTTTGGCGCAGTATGCCGAGCCACGCAGGAACAGCAGGCCACGGCGAAAGCTGGTATGGCTGGGTTCGTTGAACCGCATCGCGCACCTCTACCGGGCGCTGGAGTTTCCCGAGCATGTGACGGCTAATACCGTCAGAAGATGTCTGCCGACGGATGTTTACTCGGCAGCGTTCAAATTCGCATTTGTGCGAAATCCGTATGATCGCCTGGTATCGCTCTATGAGTTCTTACGTAACAATGTCCGCCATCGCGATCATCGAAGGGTGATGCGGTTGAAAGGTTTTGAGGAATTTATCCATTGGGAAATCCGGCGGAACAGAATGAAGCAGCACAGCTACGTAACTGACGCCAAAGGCAACCTGATAGTAGATTTTGTCGGACGCTACGAACAATTGCATCGGGACTTTGCAAGCGTTTGTTCCCGCCTGGGGCTGGTGGCTCAGTTAGCCCTCATTGACTTCTCTGGGCGCCCTGACTACCGCACTTACTATACTCCACAAACTCGCGCCTTGGTCGGACGATGCTGCGCATACGATCTTGAGTTGTTCGGCTATGATTTCGACGGACCGCGTACCGTTTGAGCTATCGCTGGCCGCGGCGAACTAGCCTGTTATTTCTCAGCGAGAGCCCACGTCTTGATCAGATGATGGGCGATCGCGATCGGTGGCGGCACCTTTAAGCCGTCCAGTTGCTTGCCGGCGATCAACTCGCGCGCGACACTGCGCTCCAGCCAGCGCACTTCGGCGAGTTCATTCTCGTCCGCCTTCACGTCGCGGTCTGCGGCCTGCGCAAAGCATCCGATCATGAGCGACGACGGAAACGGCCAGGGCTGCGTGGCGTAATAAGTCACCTCGCCGACCTTCACGGAAGCTTCCTCCATCAGTTCGCGCCGGACCGCTTCTTCGATCGTCTCGCCGGGCTCGACAAAGCCGGCCAAGGCGGAGAACATCCCAGGCGGAAACTGCTTGCCGCGACCCACCAGACACGCCTCACCATGGGTTGCGAGCATGATAACCACGGGATCGACGCGCGGAAAATGCTCGGCGTTGCATGTGCCACACAAGCGTCGGTACCCCGCGTCCATCATCTTGGTCGGTGCGCCGCAGCGCGGGCAGAAGCCGTGCCGCTGATGCCAATCGATCATGGCCTTCGCTTGCGCGATGATTGCGGCGTCTTTGAGCGAGACCATCTGCGCGGCCGTGCGCGCTTCGCAGAAGGAGCCAAGGCCGACGAGCGGGCCCACCTTGGTAGGGTCTTTGGCTGTGGTAATATCAAGCGCGAATAGCGCCTGGTCACCGTCGAGACCGAGGAAGATGCACGGGGCGTCGGCCCCGGCGAGAGAATCTGCGATACCCGGGCGCACGAGGCCAAGGGCGGTCGGCGGACCCGACTTTTCTGGCTCAGCCAGGAACGGCTGGAGGCGCCACATCGGGAGTACCAGCGAGGACGGATCGCGCCGTCTGGACTCGACCCAGTTAGTGTCGGTACGCTTTTCACTCGCGCGATTAAGGGGATTGCCGGCAAAGGGAATCATTCTGACTCTCCGTGAAAGGCCTCATGCAACGAGGCCGGTACATCGTTCCGCCAAACTAGCCCGATTTTGCCACAGATTGCACGCCTTTGCGGAAAAGTCGCAGAAGCTCAAGATTTCCGAGTTGGCCTGGGTGATTAGCGCGGTCGGGTCCCGTTGTTGTTCGGGGAGATCGTTGTTCGGGGAGATTAGCGTGAACTGATGAGTGAGTGGGTTAATGTCCCACCGGTTCCCCGGTGCCAATCGTGAAGCGCCGAAGCAGAAACGCCAGCGGAAGGCCGATCAGCACCCCCAGGCACCAGCAAATGAAAATGGTCCATAAAGGCCAGCTCCGTTGCCTGTTGCATCATCTGGCTGGCGACCAGCCCATACGCGTGATGGATCGCGTCTGGACCGCTCGTTCCCCGGCTCAGCAAGTAATGACTCGAACTGCTCACAAATTGCTCGACGGTGCCGTCGACCGAAGTGAGGTTGCTTACCAGCACGCTTTGGTGATCCTCGCTGCGCCATTCCCGATCCCGAGCTCCCACCCCCATTTGCGACAGAGATTCGTTAGGCTCGCGCCCCTTTTTATTTTTGTTCTTCGGCAGATAGGAGTAGGCGAGCTGACTAACCGGGATGAACATGAAGGCGTAGCCAAAACCCTGAAAACAACGGCGAGCGCGAAATGAAAATGGTCGGTTTGGGTGGTGAGGCACCTTAAACATGGCGCGCGCATTCAGTCCAGAGAATCCGAGATGCCCCACGCGGTATCCTTATGCCGAACGCGGCTCGCAGACTCGTTCGCTCGTTCCGCTGTGCTTCACTGGATTAAATCGCTCGCAATCCCACCTTCATTCCGGGCTAACAATTCGCCGATAGGGTATCGGTCAGCTTACGCGCGAATCTCACAGTTGGAGGACGAACAGATGAATCTCAGGATTTCAAAGCGCCGGGGCCGTCGTGGCGCCTTTGCGCGACGCCTCACTTTAGCTTTGATGACTGCGGCGGTGGTCGGTGGCGCCGTGACCTCCGCCCAAAGCGACGGCGGCTTCTTCCCCTTCCCCGTCTTCTTCCCGGGCAACCTTGTGGTCAGCCGCAGCGTTTACGACAACCATCCCAACAACGTCACGGTAGGTGAGACCTTGCCGCCAAACTGCGCGAGTACGACGGGCGGTTGCTCCCCGGGCGCGACCAACAACGGCACTTACCCGGCCGTCTGGAACAACAATCTTTCCGACGGCAGCTTCGGCATCACTTCGACGATCTTCCTGGACCAGATCACTCCGTGGGGCTGGCTGGTGAACTCGCTGGAAGTGCCGAACAGCTCGCAAAAAGGTATTACGACGACCAGCGACCAATTGGTTACCAGCTTCAGCTCGAAATCGGAATTGGCCCTGAATCTCTCGTCCGACCATAACTACCTCACCTTTATGGGCTACGTCGCGCCGGTCGACGCGCTCGACGTCTCCAATTCCAACACGCCCGGGGAGGTCGACCCGACCAATCCGGTCGGCGAGAATAATTTTCGTGCGGTGGCCCAGGTCGATCAGTGGGGAAAATTCCACTTCACTGAAACCAACGCTTACAGCGGCAACAACGGCCGCGCCGCTATCCTGAATAACTCGTGGGACACGAATGTTTTCTATACCGCCGGCAACGCCGGCAACGGCAGTAATCCCCAGCCGGACGGGATCATTATCGGCGCCGGAGCGCAGATCCTCACTCCCGAGTACGAGGCGCTCTCCGCGCAGGACCCGGGAAGTCCGACCCCCGTGGGAAGCTTTAACGTTACGCAACTCGGCGACACAGCGGATAAGATCGGCAAAGACACCAACTTCCGCGGCCTGACGATTTTCGACAACGTCCTCTATTATTCGAAAGGCAGCGGCGGCAACGGCATTAACACGGTCTATTTCGTTGATACCACCGGCACGGTGTGCACCGGTACAAGTGGCGACGGTCTGCCTGAAAGTTCCGCCGGTCTGCCGATCGCGGGGATTGACTACACGACCTCGCTGCTGCAGACGGAAGGCGTGGTTCCCTACAATATGTGTGTGCTGAAGGGCTTCCCCACCACACTGAGTAAAACCACCACCTACTTTCCCTTCGGCATCTGGTTTGCGAATGCGAATACGGTGTACGTCGCGGATGAGGGCAACGGTGACAATACTTATTCCACGACCACCGGGACTTACACCATGGCGGCGAGCCAGACCACCGCGGGCTTGCAGAAGTGGGTATTCAATAGCACTACGCAACAGTGGAATCTTGCCTATACCCTGCGAGCCGGGTTGGCGCTGGGCACGCCATACACCGTCGCTGGCTATCCGACCGGAAACAATTCGGCGACCGGACTGCCCTGGGCGCCGGCCACCGATGGCCTGCGTAATCTGACGGGCGTCGTGAACTGGAACCGCACGGCGACGATCTACGCCATCACCTCGACCGTCAGCGGAAACGGCGATCAGGGAGCGGATCCGAACAAGCTCGTCGTGATCACCGATAATATTGCTGCCACCACGCTTCCCGCCGAAAGCTTCACCACGGTACGATCGGCCGGCAATCTGGAAGTTTTGCGGGGCGTCTCTTTCACCCCCGGGACCGGCGTCGCTCAGCCCTAAATTCGTTCAACATCGCAACGCGTAGTTCAGCGGGCCCGGACGACCAGTTCGTTCGGGCCCGCCGCGCTCTTGTGGATTTCAATTACGCTCGAAGACAACGGTGCCAATCCATGGCAGATTGATGATCTGGCCGCTGTAGATTTGCGCGGCGTAACCACCGTTGGTCTGTTCCTGCTCGAACTCAACCTGAAAAACCGGCCATGATGAGTTGAAAATCTCCTTGTAGGGAGCGCCTGCGGGAAGGCCGAGCCAGGAACTGTTCTGCTGCTGGTTCGGCGTGCCGAAGGTGACAACCACGAACAAACGCTGATCGGATCCGCACGTAAAGGCCTCCGTCCGGTTCCCGGTCGCGACGACCTGGTAGTTTGCGTCGCCTTGCAGGCCTTTGGCGGGATCATTGCGCAGGCCCATCAATTGCCGGAACCAGCCGAGGACGCGGGTGTTGTCGGTGGCAGCGGAGCAGTCATCATTCAATTGCGGGTTAATCGCCTGATCACTATTGAAAGAAAAGGCCAGGGTTGTGCCCACTTCCTGACCCATGAACAACATGGGAATGCCATTTGAGAGGAGCGTCAGGGCGCCCATCGCTTTGGCCATCTGGTAGCCCTGGCCGAACGGCGGGTGCGCGGCGACGCGTATATTAAGCGGGTCTTGGCCGCTCACCATGTCGTGCGATTCGCCGAAGCGGACGGCCTGAAAATATGGCCGTCCCCAGGACTGGGGATTGTCCATGGTGGCCTTGAGCGGTATGGAATCGTCCCACCCCTGGTGCCCGCTGTCGTAGGTAACCGCTCTGATCTGGTAAACTTCGTCAATTCCCCACTGGCCGTCCATGACGCCCCATGCGGGATTGGAAACATCCCACGGGCTATTGGCGGAGTTTTCCGCCACGCAATAGGGCCAGGCCTGGCCCTCCGCGGAGGCTGCCGCGCGCAGGGACGAACGAATCATGCCTAAAAACTCCCAGCCGCCCTGACATTTCGTGACGATGGTCTGAGTATCGTCGAAACGAAATCCGTCGAGATTGAACGTCCGCGACAAATACACCGAGACCTGGCGAAAATACTCACCGACCATGGGATGGCCGCAGTTCATCCGGTCGCCGTCGTAGTCGCCGTTGCGATACACGTCGGGGGCGATACTCATGAGCGAGGAGCCGAGCGAGTGATTATACACCAGGTCCAGCGTGACGCCGCGGCCGCTGGCATGCGCGGCGTTGACGAAACGGGCCAACGCCGGGGATCCCCCGTAAAAGCTGTCAATCGCAAAATAAAACGATGGATCGTAGCCCCACGAGACTGCCGAGCTGAATTCGTTCACTGGCATGAGGCCGCAAACCGTGACCGGGAGTTGACGCAGGTAGCCGGGCTGCCCGCGGCGGCTCATGGCGCTTAACTCGTCTACCAGCAGATCCAACGACGTGAAAGTGCCGCGTTGCAGGTCGGTGAACCGTTCGGCGTGAATTTCATAGATCAAAAAGTTTTGCCAGCCCATCGTTTGCCAGGGTTGGGCGTGTGCCGTCGCGCTGACCGCCGCAACATCAAGCACGACGGACCACGAGGTGGACGCATCGGCGGGGTTTTCGCCGAAAGAGGTTTTGAGGCTGCCGCCGTCCTCGACGGCGCGCGCGGCGGGATCGATAACTTCCACCTTGTCGTTGAGCAGGAATCGATAGCGCGTCCCGGGGGGTGCTTTCACCACCGGAAGACTGCACCACCAGTAGAAGGTGTCGTTCGTCAAGGTCATTGGAGACTCGGCGCGCGTCGGTCCGCCGGCGGTGGTTTCATCGACCAGAATCAGCGTGGCGCAGACCGCGTGCGGCGCGTGAACGACAAAGTAGACTTTACCATCGAGCACCGTGGCGCCGTGCGGCATCTCCCTCGCGGCGAAGATTCCAGCGTCCACGATGGCGCCCCCGAATGCCGCCTTCATCAGGGCCGTGCGGTCGGGCGGGTCCGCGAACTGCGTCGCAGCGCGCGCGCAAACGCCGTAGACGCCTTCGGTGGTGTGGAGCCTGGGAGTGGAGGCCGTCGGGGTAAAATATCTGCTGATATCGATCCAGGCGTAGGGCTTGGGCTCGGCGCCAACGGCCGGAAGCAGATCGATCGCGGTGGTAGTATCCAGTGCGACCTCCAGCGTTGCTTGCCAGGTACCATCAGGTTGCAGGGCCGCCGGGACGGTTGCGTAGGCTGGACCGTTGCCTATGGAAACCCGAGCGGTGAGCCCGCGCGTGAAACTCGATACCGGTTGCGATTTGATCGACAGCGGAATCGGCGTGATCGTCGGAAACGCGTCGATCCAATCCCCGGCTCCCAGAGCGAATCGCGACACTACCTCAGGCGCCGAGGGGTCCGCGGGGAAGGGCCGCTGGATCGCCGGGAGTTCGACGTTTTGCTGGCTGGCGACGGCGTAGCTTGCGCCGCCATAGATCGGGACGCTGTAGGTGGCGACTTTGAAGCGGGGACTTCCCTCGTACGGTCGCGTCGCGGAACATAGCAACGGGAAGGCCGGTCCCTTTTCGACCAGGTCCTGCAATGCCAGTTGCGGCGGAGTGGACAAGCTCGCGCTGTACAGGACTTCAAGTTTCACCGGAGTCAAGGCGAGCTGCGTGCTGCGCACATCGCACTGGCCGCTCTTGAGCCATAGCGCGGCGCCGTCGCAGGGACGCCAGACGCGATTGCTGGCATCCGGTTCCCAGACTGTCGCTTGGTTGTTGGCGGCGGGGTGCATCAGTTTCAGATTGAAGCCGGTGGTCATCCACTCCGCCAGGGTCAAACTGAAGGTGGATATGTTGTCGTTGCGCGCCGACTCGCCAAAATAGACTGGTTGGACATTGGAATCGTAGGGATTCCACACATAGAGTAGCCCGCCCCGGAACGCGTTTTGCGTGATGACTTGAAACGTGAGTCGGTCGCCAGGCTTGAAGACCACGCCGGCCGGAAAGGGATTCTGGTAGAGAACTCTGGGCGAGGAGTCGAAGGTCCAGACTTCGCTCGGGGACTTAAGAAAAGGTCGCCGGGTAAAATCATCCGCCTCCCAACTCTGACCGGTTACGGGATCGGCGGAGTGATACTTGAATTGCAGTTTACGGGGATCTGGAGCATCGGGCAGTTGAAAATTCACGCCGTCGCCGGTGGGTGTTCCCTTGGTATCCCACACGTTGTTGCCATCCCAGGCCGCTTCCCAAACATGCATATTCCACGAGACGGCATTATTTGCCGGTTTGTGATGCACAATAATTCCCATAGTAAATCCCCTTAATTTTCAACGAACGCTTTGCATGATTGCTTCAATCGTTGATGAGTCTTCCGGCGGCTCCGCCGACTGGATCCGGACTATACTGCCGAGACGCGACACATCCTTGCCGCAACCCTCATGGCGACCTTTGGCCATCGCCTTGAGCGCTTCGCGGATCTGCCACTGCTCTATTTACTAGTTGTCGCGAACCGAGTCGAAGACTAATCGACGGGCACCTCCGTGCGGAATCGACGCCTGACGCGCTCGTACCTGTTCTCATTCTCGATGTTACCGAAGAAGAAGCAAACAAAATTCTCTTAACCCTCGACCCGCTTGCTGCGATGGCGGAGCGGGACGTCGAACGAATCGAGGCGTTGCTTCAGACTGTTAAAACCGACAGTGGTGCGGTCGAAGAACTTTTACGGCGCGCTGCCGGGGAGCAGGTGTGGGCGCGCATTCATCCGCAGGCCAGTTTCGAGCCTTCCGCCCAACTCGACAAGGCGGCTGAGTTGCAGAGGAAGTGGGACACTATGGACGGCCAACTCTGGCGGATCGGCGAACATCGCCTGCTATGCGGCGACTCAACCAAGGCCGAGGAGGTGGCTCGGCTGATGGGTGACGAGCGGGCGGTGCTCTTCGCGACCGATCCGCCGTAGGCGGTGGGTTATACGGGCGGTTCCCACCCACAAAGCTGGGGCAATCGGAGCGCCGCGAATCGCGACAAGGACTGGTCGGGACAGTACATGGAAGCTTCCAGTGCCGACGTTAAAAACACCGAGGAGTCTGGTGTCGCGTTATATCGCGGGTTCGTAAGTGCGGCGATCCGTCATGCCATTACCCGGAACGCCGCCTGGTACTGTTGGCACGCGTCGCGCCGACAGATGATGCTCGAATCGATTTGGAACGAGTTCGGCGCATTCGCCCACCAGCAGATTATTTGGGTCAAGAGCCGGGCGGTGCTGACGTACTCAGTCTACTTGTGGCAGCACGAGCCCTGCCTGTTTGGGTGGATCAAGGGCGAGAAACCCCAAATCTTGAGAGCGCGTGCTGGCGAGGCGGCGGGCGAGTTACCGACCACCGTCTGGGAGGTACCGAGTTCTGAAGTCGAGACGGACGCCGACCCGACTTCGAAGCCTTGCAAACTGTTTACGCTACCGATGGAGCTGCACACCGAACCCGGCGAAATCTGTTACGAGCCGTTTTCAGGTAGCGGATCGCAGCTGGTGGCGGCCCAACAGGTGGGGCGCCGGTGCTATGCGATCGAAAAATCTCCTCCGTTCGTCGCGGTCGCACTGGAACGCATGGCCGCCCTCGGGCTGAAGCCACAGCTGGTGAGTGAATCGTGAAGCGGCAGCCAGACGGAACGTGGCGCGGTACGCGGCAGGCGATAGTGGTGTCGGACACCGGCCTGCGCGCTCGCTGGATTGAGAGCGAAGTGATCGGCCTCAAGAAAATGGGGTTATCGTTCGACACGATTGCGGAACAGATCGGGCGGGCCGGTCGCCGTGAGACATCTGCGCTGACTGCGCTCCCCGAAGGCGTCGCGTTTCCCGCGGAGTTTAAGATCTCGCGGCAAGCCGCGCATAAGGCTTTCAAACGCGCCATTGCTCGCGAGCCGGCCCTTGAACTTGAGGAGTTTCGCAAGCTCGACACGGCTCGTTGCGACGAAATGTTCATGAACCTGCAACCCAGCATTCGCAAGGGGAACGTGCGCGCGGTCGAGGCCGGCATCAAGGTGCTCGGCCATTCCGCCAGGATCAACGGCTACGCGGCGCCGCAGCGGCACGAATTAACCGGCAAGGACGGCAAGCCTTTAACGCTGGTTCAACTCCTCGAAGCGGTAGGACCAATCTCCGATGAAGACAAAAATAGTAACGAACTGACGGCACAACAGAAGGCTTTCGTACGCGAAATCGTCGGCGATCCGGTGCTGTTCGCGGAACATGTGCTTGGAGTCGATCTGTGGGATCTCGAAGCCGACATACTGCGGTCCATAAGCGCTCAGCGCAGGACCGCTATCAAGGCCTGTCACGGTGTCGGCAAGACGTTCACGCTTTCATTGGCGGCGCTCTGGTGGCGCGCTATAAAGAGGGCATCGTCCTCACCACTTCGCCCATCGAACGCCAGGTACGGACCCAGTTGTGGTCGGAAATCCATCGGGCGGTCGAGCGGGCCCGAGTGCCCTATCCAAAGCTCAAGACCACCGAGCTCAAGTTTCGCGATGACAACAATTTCGCGATCGGGTTCTCGACGAACCAAACGGAGAACTTCCAAGGCTACCACGGCAAACATGTGCTGATCATCGCCGACGAGGCCCCGGGCATTGAATCGGGAATCTGGGATGCGGTCGCCGGCACCATGGCGGATGGCGACGTGCGGGTGGTAATGGCTGGCAATCCGACCATTCCGTCTGGGGCCTTTTATGATGCCTTCACCAAAGAACGCGGCCTGTGGAATTGCTTCACGATCGATGCTTTCGCTTCACCCAATCTTCGCGGGCTCGACCGCGAGCAGTTGCTACGGTTAGATCCCGTCGCCGGTGGTCCGCTCGATCGCAATCCCTTTCCGCAGCTGGTAACCAAGCGTTGGGTCTACGATCAGCACACGGCCTGGTGGCACGGCAGCGAAAGCAGTTCCCCGAACTGGCTCTCCGGGGTACTCGCGCGCTTCCCCGATCAGGCGCAAAACGCCCTGATCAAATTGGTCTGGCTGGAGCGCGCCAAGCAGCGCGCGCTACTGAAGCCAATCGGCGACGATGATACAAGTCCGCTAGTCGCGGGAGTCGATGTTGGCGGCGGTGAGGCCGAAACCGTCGCGTATGTGTGCGAATACAATTACGACCGGCGCCGAATCATCGCCATGGGCGCCTGGCGCGGTGAGGATACCCGCGGCCAAGTGGTCATTTCCTAAATAGGTACCGTTGCCGGCTTTCGCTGATACGGGTCGATGCGATCGGAATCGGACACAACTTTGCCCTCCATCTGCGCGATTGCCGTTTTCCGGTCGAATTGATTAACGTCGCGATGGCCTGCGAGAGCGACCCTCAACTGGGCGAAAACGATCCGGCCGTCCGCTTCGTAAATCTTAAGGCGTGCTTTTTATCAAACGCTGGCCGACGCGCTCGAGCGCGACCAGATAGAGGGACTAATGGACGAGACCACCATCGGCCAACTGGCCGGGCTGCTCAGTGAATTTGATGCGCATGGCCGGATGAAGCTCGAATCCAAGGAGCAAGCCCGCGCACGTGGGGTCCGCTCGCCAGATCGTGCCGACGCCCTCATGCTCGCACTCTGCAAACCGCGGCAGAAGTTCGAGTACTACTCTGTCCGCGATCTTCGACGTTGGACGCCCGGGCGTACCGATCTGTCAAACATTTCGATCACAGAACACGCACGGGGATTCAGGGAATTACCCTATGACGAGGACGATGGTCCCTACCGGTCTCGCGCATCGTGGCGCTGGGACTTATTCGTAGGACCGCTCCGCTGGCACAGGGGTGGCGGCGCATGGTAGCCCTGAGCAAGTATGCCCTCCAGTCGATAAACCGACATAGGCGCTGATGTCCGTTAGGGCTGCCCTTCATCTGTCTGTCTCCTTTCGGTGACAAACTCTACGGCATTTCGCAGGGTTTTTCGGAGGGCGCGCCATAGCTTCTAACCGGTCGTGGCGGTGATAGTAGCGAGTAGTGAGTCGGCATCGAAAGGGCCGTCATGGCCCATACCGTTGATAAAAAAAGCTGGCGTACCATTCACACCGCTTCGGACTCCACTGAGAAAATCTTCGGAATTCGATCCATGTAAACGTGGGTTACAAGAGCTTTATCTCTCCGTTGAAGCTAACCCCAACGAAGCTCCGTAGGCGGCCAGATGATGATCGTCCAGGGCATTCTGGTGCGTGTTTTCCGCGACGTCCTCCTCGCGCGCTGGCCTTGCTTCAACTGCCATCGCTAGACCTTCTTCACAGTGACGAAAGCGTACGTCGGTTCCGGGCACGTCCCCAGCTGCCGCGAGACGCGCCGGCTAAACGCCCCTGATCGCCACCGGGGCGCCTTCAACCAACGCGGCGCACGGACGCAATCCGACCCAGCACCTTTGCCGAGAATTACGCCATCTAATCTTTCAAGCGTCACCGACCTGCCCTTCACTATTTCAGGAACCGTTCGAACCACTCGACGGCGAGCCGTGACGACTCTTCTAACTATCTGCCGGCATAGATTTCGTAGTGCGTAATCGGCAGAACGACAAGCTTTTTCGGCTCGCAAGCACGCTCGTAGAGCTTCTCGTAACCTTCGATCTTGCACAGATCGTCGTCGCGCGCGCCGATCAGGAGCAACGCACGCGGGCCGATCCGATCGATTAGCTCGATCGGCTTATATTCGAGGGTCTTCTCGATCGTCTCCCAGGAAATGTCGATACGGGAGGGCGCGACATCCTTGAGCGCTTCGCCAAGGAACGCATTGGTCTGCGCGCTATTGAGGGCGTCGAGCGGGCTCAGCCGGGCACCCGCTCCCTCGACCGTACGGCGGCGGCGATCCTCCGCAACCTTATCCAGCAAGTCGGCCCGCTCGCCGAAGCGCCAGGTGTCGAGCAGGAAGCGTTCGCCGTCACCGAAGCCGACTTGACTAACCACCGCCTTGATCCGCGTGTCCACCGCGGCAGCATACGGGGCGTTCGCCCCACCGAAGCTGGTCCCCCACGGACCGATGAGGTCCGGATCAACCTCAGGCAGCGTTTCGAAGAAGCTGATCGCATTCCGGATATCGTCGATTTGTTCCATTGGGATCAGGCGCCGTCGTATCCCCTCGCTACCGCCGTAACCACGGTAGTCGAAGGTCAGGGCGACGAACCCCGCCTGGGCAAAAGCCTTGGCATAGTCTCCGAGAATCAGTGTGCGCACCCCAGTGAACCCATGACAGAGCACGAGACCAGGTCGTCGTTCGTTCGCCTTAAGGTCGGAGGGAAGAAAGAGGTCGCCCTCCATCCGCGTTTCTTCGCTGAAAAAATTTACTGTCCGCTGATTCATCGCAACACCTTCCGGAAACGCTACCGAAACACATTCGGTCGCCAATCCTCGCAAAGATTGGTGAGATCTCACAAGCGCGGTCTGCACTAGAGCAGGCGGTGATCCACGAGTCTCGCCAGTGCCTCCGGCGATGGCGATTTCGGCAAGGGTCTCCGCGCCGCCGCTCGCGCCCTTGACAATTCGCGTCATCATAGCTGACTAATCGGTTTTAAGCTTCACAGTCATACCAATACGGAGATGTTCACATGGCCAACACACCCAAAGCAATCGATACCGACCGGCTGGTCGCGGATCCCCGCGCGATCAACGATCTCAATCAGTCGGTCATCAAGGTCCCCTTTAGCTGTCTGGGAGAATACATCGAGCGCAGGCCTGGCGTCGCCGCCGCAAGCAGCCGAGCCATCTGCGAGTGGCACGCGAGCGAACCGCACGTAACGCACGATTCCGTTACTAGCGGCCTGCGGTTTGGGTCTATAAGAAGACTCTGGGGTTAATGCCTTCAAATCACATCCCAGGAGGAAAGACGAAAACAATGCCTCTCTACCTTGACGAAATTTATTTCGACGTTCCGGGCAAGGACGGTTTCAAGAACTTGCACGATTTGATCGGCGGCGCGTTGAAGGATGGATTGCCGCCCAGCGTGACGCTCAAGGCCGGCCCCTTCATTTCCAACGAGGAGGCTAAGGTAATCCTGGTTCTCGACATCCCAGACCATTCGACGACCTTCGGCGTCTTCAGCGGCGTGGTCGGAAAAGGCTTGGCGGCGAAAAGGCGGCTTACGCCGATCGTCGACTGGGCCCATTTCGAAAAGACCATGAAGGAACGCAAATAGCGCGAATCCGCTGGAGAAATTCGAAAGCACGATACGGAAGCGCTAACCGCGGCGTTTCGGCCCCGCAATGAGGGAGGAAAGACCAACGCCTCCCTCCCTTGATGCGCGCGCGCTGATGGGCTCGCGACGCGGATAAATTTTAGGATCGCGATGACATCCTTACGCGCCTTCCGCCTCCCCTGATTGAACCGGCGAACTTGGTTCCCTCTCGTCTACTCCGGAGCGGATTACGAAACATATGGTCGTCTCAACCTCTTTGCGTCGAGGATATGGCAATGGCTAACACGGTAGGGAGCGGAAAGTATACCTACGAATTTGTTGAGCGCTGGGGGACGTTGCCGTCGGGATGGGCCTTCGGGCCGGTCAGCGCGATCGCCACGGACTCGCGGGATCGCGTCTACGCTTTTCAGCGGAAAGACCCTCCCATCATAATCTTGACCATAGAGGCAATTACCTAGGGTCATGGGGCCAGAGCGCGATCACCGATCCTCACGGCTTCTATATCAAAAACGATGTCGCGTACCTGACCGACCGCGACGTCCATGTCGTGCTGCAGTACACCCTCGACGGCAAGCCGCTGCGGTTGATTGGCGAGCGCGGTAAGGCGTCGGATACGGGATGCGACACGGACGGCGGCGTCCTCCGCACGGGAGGTCCATTCAACAAGCCCACCGAAATGGTTCCTGGACCCAATGGCGACCTTTATGTGACGGACGGCTATCGCAACGCACGTGTTCATCGGTTCTCCGCTGACGGCCGCTTGATCAGTTCGTGGGGTGAGCCAGGCAAGAAGGAGCCGGGCGAATTCCATCTGCCACATAGCCTCTGGATCGACGAGCAGGGCACGATTTAAGTGTGCGACCGCGAGAACAGCCGCATCCAACTCTTCTCACTCGAAGGCCAATACATCGGGCAATGGGGCGACCTCGACCGTCCGGCGGATATCTATATCGACGCGAACGAGACCGTCTATGTCAGCGATCTCAAACCATCAGTGATAATTATGGACAAGAAAGGTAATCAGATCGCGCGGTGGGAGTCCCCGAATGGGCATGGCTTATGGGCCGACTCGCGAGGCAATATCTATCTCGCCGACGTTCCCGGCCATGCCATTCACAAGTATCGCCGACCTCCTGCGTAGTCATCCGTGAGGGTCCGGTGAACCCTCATACAATCTGAATCAGGCGAGGGTGCGAATTTGTTCGATCACTGCCGGATTGGGCGGCAAGAGCAGGGCCGGAAGCCGCAGCGCGAGCGTTATCCAATTGCGGTCAGGCGCCGCCACGTCGCGCAAAATCTCGATGCCCTGCTCAATTTTCCCAGCGGCGAGCAGGCCGATTGCGTGCCAGAAACGCATCTCCGGATTGTCCCCGATTAGGCGCGCAGCGGCATCGAACTCACGATTGAACGCGTCGAAATCGCCTCGCGCCATGGCGCTCCGCGCCTGCCGCATGTGCGTATATGCGCGCGCGACCGATACGAGACGCCGAATCTCGACAAGCGGCTCGGAAGAATCGTCCACTCAGATATCGTAGATAGTGTCGAACCATGGACGGCCCGTGTTGTGGCCGGCAACAACCAGGATCGCAGCGGACTGGCGCCCACGGATGTCACCACCCTCCCCCTCGGCAGCATCGAGCACCGCGAGTAAACGATCGACCAGCTCACCTTTGGCAGACTGGTACGTTTCGGCCATAGCGGGCCACACCGTCGGTCGCAGCATCATGTTGGCTTGAACGGAAAACCCCTCGCCGATGATATGGCCCGCTTCAGCGATCGTGGACGCGCCGGTGTGAGCGGCAGCACGGCCTTCGGCATCGACCATCGCAACCTGGCGGACAGCATTCGCCGCGTCGCTCGCGACCAATCCGGTCAACGTGTCGGGCGCACTCTTCAAGGCTCGCATCAGGTCGAGTCCGAGCTTGCCGTAAGCGGGCTCAACTAGTGCTTGTGTCGCGACGATGCCGACCCCAGCCTCGGCCCATGTGACGGCCGAGCCGACCGCGAAATAGTGTGATTCAACCGCGACGCCCATCTCGCCCGTCTCGGGTTCGCGCGCAACGATCGAGTAGGTATGCGCCAGTTGTGCATCAAGCATGTTCAGTCGAATGCCATCTGCAGTCACGACAGACCCATTGCAGAACGTCGGCTTTCTGATGCGGTTCCTGCGGCAGGAACTTCCCGCTCTTCTCGGCCAGGTACACCATGATGGCGCCTGACTCGAAGATCGTGATCGGTGCACCGCCGTCCATTGG
>JBKQPD010000284.1:0-2546 GCA_052145175.1 Binataceae bacterium (SeqCode)
GATTCGAATTCTGAATCGGAGCGATGCAATCGATTCAGATCATTCGTTGGACGCGAGCGAGTTCTTGCGTCTTAGCTTTGGTCCATGGCCCCGGACACGGACAATCCGACCCTTCTCCAAGTTCTCGTGCTCGAACGCGTCGACCGCGCTAAGAACATGGCTCGATTTTACGTCCTGTCGATCGAACCGACGCTCTTCGAGGATTTGGCGCTTGTGCGCCGCTGGGGTCGCATCGGGAGCGCGGGACGCGAGCGGATCGACCTACACCCGTCCCGGCGGGTCGCGCAGATCGAGCTCGAGAAATGGCTCGATCGCAAGAGGCGCCGCGGATACCAGCTCCGGGCCTGACAGACCGTAAGCGACTTGAGAACGACGGCGCGTCGCGCCAGGGCGGCTCGCCGCATCAGGCCGGCAACTCCTGTCGCCGCCTCACATGCGATAGTGTCCTTTGTTCCAACGTTGTTTTACCGAACGATCCAATGAGCCCCCCTTTTGGGGAATCTTGCGCATGATAACGTCCTGTATCATGCGCAAGAGTCATGTTTAAATGATATGCCATGAGCATCGATCCGGCCTGCTTTAACGTCCAAAGTTTCACCGTGAGCGAGCTGCTTTCGGCCCATGGCGCGATCCTCGATGAGCTTTGCCGCCGCGAGATTGTACGCAGCGCAAACAGTCCTTTGAGCGATTACGCGGAGGTTCTTTTCTGCAGGGGGTTCGGATGGACCCGCGAGAACAATTCCGCTGCCGGTCATGACGCCATAGACGGAGCAGGCGTTCGTTATCAGGTCAAGGGTCGAAGACTGATGAGGCACAACGCATCGCGGCAGATGAGTGCGATCCGCAGTCTCGATCGGACTCCGTTCGACCAACTCGCGGGCGTGCTCGTGGACGAGGCCTTTCAGGTCATTCGCGCCGCGCTCGTTCCGGTCGCTGTCGTGCGGGCGAAATCAGTTCATGTCACCCATACCAACAGCTGGAAATTCTTCCTGCGGGATGAAGTCTGGAATCTTCCCGATGTTCGCGACGTGACCGACGAGCTACGTGCCGTCGCGCTGACGATCTAGCGCGGGTTGATCTGTCAAGCGGTTTCCGGTGCAGAAGGTCAGGCGCAAAATGTCACACCCGAAGCCTACTCGATTTAGCACGTGATAATCCAGTTTATCACGTGCTGGTTCTCTGGTAGAATCGCCAGCCATGCCGAACCGCGAATCACCCCCAGACCCCCCCCCGCCGTGCTTCCCGTCACCCCCGATCGCCGCCAGCTCACGACGCTCGACCAGCTCGCGGAGATCCCCGAGGAAGAAATCTGGCTCGCGAAGCAAAAGAGTCCGCGCACGCGCCGCGCCTACCGGCTCGACGTGCTCCACTTCATGAAATCGATCGGCATCACCCAAACCGACCAGTTGCGCCAGGTCGATCATCGCGCCGTCATCGCGTGGGAACGCATGCAGCGCGAACAGGAAGGTGCAGCGGCTTCGACCATACGCCGGCGGCTCGCTGCGCTGTCGAGCCTCTTCAAGCATCTGGTGAAGCACGGCGGGGCGTGCCGCAATCCCGTCGCCGACGTTGACCGGCCGGCGATCAATCGCGAGGAAGGCAGCACGGCCGCTTTCTCGAAAGCGCAGGCGCGCAAGTTGCTCGACGCGCCGCCGGCCGACACGCTCGCCGGCGCCCGCGACCGCGCGATCTTGGCGGTGGGCTTGCAGGTCGGATTTCGCCGAGCGGAGATCGCCGCCCTGAATGTCGGCGACCTTCACCAGAACCGCGGCTTTGGTGCCTTGCGCGTCAGCCGCAAGGGCGGCCGGCGAGATTCGCTCGCCATCAATCCGCAAGCAGCGCAGCGCATTCGCGCCTATCTTGAGCTCGCTGGTCACGGCGCGCAGTTCGACGCGCCGTTGTTCCGGCCGTTGCGCGGTAACGCCAAACCGCTTGACGCGGTCGGTCGCATGGACCCCGACGCGATCGATCGCGTCGTGCGCAAGTACGCCGCTAGGATCGGCCTCGGCCGCGGCTACTCCGCGCACTCCATGCGCGCCACCTTCATCACCACGGCGCTCGAGAACGGGGCGCAGCTCGAGGATGTGCAGAAAGCGGCCGGGCACCGCGATCTATCCACCACCAAGCTTTACGACCGGCGGCACTACAATCCGGAAAAAGCTGCCAGTTTTTTTGCGACGTACTGAAACACGGCGGGGCGAACCAAAGGCCCCCCGCGCCAGCCGACTCCCACTGAGCGCGGTCGCGTCCGAATTGATTTGAGGGCAGTGCCCTGATCCTTTTAGGGCATTGTCACATCTAACAGGTAAAGGGCCTCACGTCGCCTTGCCCGAGTTCGCTAACCCATTGGATTTGCTGAATCCGACTCCTGCTCGGAAGCAAGTAGTAGCCAGTAAAACGCGGTTGATGTGACAATGCCCATCGAATGTCTGGTCGACGATGTCACTGCCGAACTGGAAGACAATCCCACCTCGGGGTCTCTGCGGAAGCTCGCCGCCGCGCTCGGCGAGTTTGCGACGTATATCGCCAACAACGCCGGCCACATC
>JBKQPD010000285.1:0-5597 GCA_052145175.1 Binataceae bacterium (SeqCode)
TGAGGGTGGCATCCCGATCGGCCAGACACGACTCGCCCCAGCCCCCGTCGGGATTCTGCACGGACTTGAGCCACTTCGCCGCGCGCTGAATCCACGGTTCGTTCAGGTTGACGCCGATCGCGCGGAGTCCCGATAGCGCCGCGGACGTGCCGTAGAGGTAACAGACGCCCCAGCGGCCCCACCACGAGCCGTCGGCTTCCTGATGACGCTTGAGCCACGCGATAGCCCTTTGCGCCACCGGATGGTCAACGCGGTAGCCGACCGCCGCCATCATCTCGAGCACGCGCCCGGTCAAGTCGGCGCAGGTCGGATCGGTCGCCGCTTCGAGGTCGGCAAACGGCGCCTCGTTGATCCACCTGGAATCGTTATCGACGTCGAAGGCCGCGAAACCGCCGTCCCGCGACTGCATCCCCATCACCCAGTTGGCGCCGCGACGGATCGCGCGCTCCCGGGCGGCGGGATCGCCACCTTCGGTCGCCGCGAGGACCATCAGGATGACGGCCGAATCGTCCACATCCGGAAACCAGTCGTTATAGAACTCGAAGGCCCAACCGCCGGGTTCGAGTTCGGGGCGCTTGATCGACCAGTCGCCCTTTTTGAAGATCTGATGGTCGACGAGCCATTGCGACGCCTCGCGCATTGCCGGATGGCCGCCGCCGATCCCGGAATCGAGCAGGGCCTTGCCGGCCAGCGCCGTATCCCAATTCGGCGAGACACAGGGCTGGTACATAACGGTATCGCCCTGATCCCAAAACAGCTCGCGGCTCGCCTCGAGCGCCTTGACGATCACCGGATGGTCGTTGCGGTAACCCATACCCTTGAGCGCCATCGCGCTCAGCAGATAGCAGGGCTGGATCCCGCCCCAGGAGCCGTTGGCGTCCTGATGCTCCAGCAGCCACTTCTCGGCGTAGCGTGTCGCGCGCGCCCGCAGGGCCGGCGGATGATGACGGTTGTAGGCCCGCAGGAGCTTGTCGGCGCCGCTCAGCGCATTGCGGAGAGAGACCAGACGCTTGCCCTTGCGCGTCGCGAACTTGGTGAAATGCGGCGGCTGGATATAGAGTTCGAGCGCGCCTTCGCGCCAATCAATCGTCCGCACCGGCCGGGTCGCCTGCAGCACCATCAGGGCGAACAGCGTGCCCCGCGCCCACGACGAGAGTTCGTACATGTTGACCGGGAACCACGACGGCAGCAGCGTGATTTCGACCGGCAACGCCGGCGTCGCATCCCAGGTCACCTGGTTCATCGCGGCCAGGTAAAAGCGGGCCAGCGTGCCGGCATTCGCGATTCCGCCCTGCGACATGATCCAGCGCCGCGCCTGCATCATCGGTTCATCGCCCGCGCGCATCCCGGTCAACTTCAAGGCAAAGTAGGTAATGATCGAGGTCGAGAGATCGCCCGCGCCGCCCGGAAAGAGCGTCCAGGAGCCATCGGCGGTCTGCGACTCGAGCAGCAGTTTCTTGAGTTTCGCGTCGAGCGCCGGGTCGGGTGCGACCTCCATGAACCGATTGAAGATGATGAACTCGGCGTTCATCTCGGCATTCGCTTCAAGCGGAGCCTGCCAATAGCCTTCGGCACGCTGCTGCTTGATCAGTGATTGTTGGGCGCGATCGATGGTGAAATCCACTTTCGCGGTGAATTCATCGCGCGAAGCGCCGCCCAATCCCCCGAACTGCGCCATCGTCGTTGCAGATATTTGATCCATCCCTGTTTCTTCCTCGTCCTCCACCCGCGTCGACTATGGGAGTTTGTGAATTTTTGCCGTCGCGTACGCGGTGCGAACTGGGCATGCCCTCACCCGCCACGGCTTCGGCTGCGCCTCACCGCGTCGACCTCTCCCTGGACAAGGAGAGGTTTTAAGAGCTCGCCCGCCCAAACGGCTTGCCGGGCACAACAATTCCCTACGTCTCAGAATGACGTTGCTACTTTTTGTCACTATACACTCCCCCTTTTGTGACTCCGGGCGACGCGAAGAGTCCCGGACTACCGCCCCGGCGATCCTCAATACCTCTCCTTGTCCAGGGAGAGGTCGACGCCAGTGGCGCGCAGCGCCAATGACGCGGCGGGTGAGGGCAGCCTTACCCGGCACAGCGCTCGTGAGAACCTGCAAAAAACTTACACCCTCCATCCTATGGAATGACGGCGCACTTCAGCACCGCCCCGCTAGCGAGCAGCTCAAAGACTTCGCCCAGTTGCGCGAGCGAGCGGCGGGCATTGATGATCCGCCCCAGCCCCAACCGTCCAGCGCCCAGCAGCTCGAATGCCTGGCGCACATCCCGCGGCCGGAAATGGAATGGCGCCAGCAGTGTCAGATTGTCGTAATGCATGCGTCGCGTATCGACGCTGAGCGCGGTGTCGACCGGACATCCGCCGAAAAAAACCACCCGGCCGCCACGCCGCACCCGGGCGAAAGCGTCGGCCCAGCCCGCCACCTGCCCGGTGCATTCGATCACGAGGTCGGGACCATAACCGCCATTGAGCGCGGCGGTTGCGGCCACGACATCGGCGCTCCGGGCGTCGATCACGCGGTCGGCGCCCAACTCCCCCGCCCATTGCAAGCGTTGCGCGCCACGGCCGGCGACGACCACCTGACGCACCCCCAGCGCCTTGAGCACCATCGTATGGAGCAGGCCAAAGGCCCCCGCGCCGATAACCAGCACGGTCTCGAAAGGTTGGGGCAGTGCCATTGCATGGGCGTGGACCACGCACGAGAGCGGCTCGAGGAGCGCGGCTTCCTCGAACGGCAGGGCGGCCGGCTTATGGAAGGCGTTGCGCGCGACGACATGCGCTCCAATCAGCAGATAGTCGGCATACCCGCCCAGCACCATCTTGCTCATCGCCTGCGCACAAAGATTTTCCTGCTCGCGAGCGCAATAAAAGCAGGCGCCACAAGGGGCGGTCGGCGCGGCCATCAGGGCGTCACCGACCTTGAACTGCGCAACGCCGTCGCCCACCTCGGCGACCGTCCCGGCGAATTCATGGCCGAACGGCGCCGGCATCGGCCACATCGGATGACCCCGGCGAAAAGCCTTGAGGTCCGTGCCGCAGCTCAGCGCACACTCGACCTTGAGCAGAAGTTCGCCCGGTCCCGGATGGGGAAGAACGGCTTCGCGCAGCTCGAGGCGGCCCGGCGCGACCAGTACGGCTTGCCGCGCCGACCGTGCCGCGGGACGTTCGTGCGGTAAGTTTTGTGCTATGGACAAGTCGCTCAAACGGTCCGCTCCACCGCAAACAAAGCGAGCGCCCGCAGCGGCGCCGCTTTTTCGTCGAAGTCTTTGAGCGCCCGACAGGCCTGATCGGCGAGCTGGCGCGCGAGTTCCCGCGAACGTGCGACCCCGAGCAAGGAGGGATAAGTCGCCTTGCCACGCGCCTCATCCTTATGCGTGCGCTTGCCGACGTCCTCCGCCGAGGCCTCGACGTCCAGCAGATCGTCCGCGACCTGAAAGGCCAGGCCGAGCGCTTGCGCGTATTCGCGCAACGCGGCCAGTTGCGCCGCGGTGGCTCCGCCGAGACGGGCGCCGCAGCAGACCGCGGCCTCGATCAGCGCGCCGGTCTTCCGGCTATGCAGATATTCGAGCTCCCGCAGGCTCAAGTCCTGGCCCTCGCCCAGCAGATCGATCACCTGGCCGCCGACCATCCCGGAGGAACCGGCCGCCTCGGCCAGCTCGGCCACGACCGCCAGCGCAATCCCGGCCGATACACGCCCCGCGGTCAGCGCTGACGACGCGAGCACCCGAAAGGCGTCGGTCAAAAGCCCATCGCCCGCGAGCGTCGCGATCGCCTCACCGTAAACCTTGTGATTAGTCGGACGGCCGCGCCGCAGGTCGTCGTCGTCCATGCACGGCAGATCGTCGTGGATCAGCGAATAGGTGTGGATCATTTCTATCGCGCAGGCGAAGCCGAGCACCGCCTCGCGCGCACCACCGACCGCTTCGCCCGCGGCCAACGCCAGCACCGGACGGAGGCGCTTGCCTCCGGCGAGCAGGCTGTAGCGCATCGCTTCGCCCAGACGGCTCGCCGGTCCCGCGATGGGCGGCACCTTTTGCGCCAGCGCATCCTCGACCAGCGCGGCCCGCTCCTTCAAGTAGCGATCGAGGTCAAAGGCCATCAGCCGCCAACACCACCTTGGGTCCGCTGACCGCGTTTACGCCACGTAGTGGCGCACCATTCGCCACGAGTCCTTGAGACTCTTGCCGAAATCCATCGCCACGGTGCCCTCGAAGCCCGAGTGGAGTTTGCAGTTGCGGCAGCGGACGTCCTGCCTGGTGCGGTAGTACTCCCAATCGGTCGCCGCGTGCAGCTCCTTGAAGGTCTGATAGTGGCCGTTGGTGATAAGATAGCAAGGGCCCTTCCAACCTTGCGGATTACGCGTGACCGTGGTCCACGGGCTGCACAGCAGGTCACGCTCGCCGGCCAGAAAATCGAGATAGATGGGAGTGTTGATGATCTTGTAGTCGTCGGCCAGCTTGCGTACGCGCTTGAACTTTTGCGGCATCTCCTCGCTTTTGAGATAGATATCGTTGTGCAGCACCTCGTAGGCGTAGCCGGGCGTCACGAGCATCCCGTCCACGTTCAGGCCGGCAAGGAACTTGATCAACACTTCGATCTCTTGCGCCGTCGTCTCGCGAAAGATGGTCGAGTTGGTCTGGACGCGGTAGCCCTTGTCCTTGAGCATCCGGATCATCTTGACGCAGGTATCGAAGACCCCGTCGCGATCAACCACGCGATCGTGCGTGTCGCGCATCCCGTCGATATGGATGTTGAAGCTCAGATAAGGGCTGGGCGCGACCTGTTTGACGAAGCGCTCGAGCAGAATCGCGTTGGTGCAGATCATCACGTGGCGCTTGCGCTCGAGCAGTCCGGTGGTCAGCGGCGCGATATGCTTGTACATCAGCGGTTCGCCGCCGCAGATCGACACGATCGGCGCGCCACATTCATCGGACGAGGCGAGCGCCGCCTCCAGCGGCATCTGGTCACGGATCGTGTCCTTGTATTCGACGATCCGGCCGCAACCGATACAGGCCAGGTTGCAGGCGTGCAGCGGCTCGAGCATCAGGACCAACGGAAAGTACTTCTCCCCGGCCTTTTTCATACCGCGCATATAGCGGCTCAGATCAACCATCTGCTTGAGGGGAACCCGCATTTTGACTACTGCTCCAATCCGGCTCTGAACGAGCCTTGTGGTTTGGCGCGGTCTACGCCAAATCGTCGAACAACCACTGCCGCAACATTCCCAACGCCGTCTCGAGGTCGAGCCCCGGATTGTCCAGGAAGATATACCCAACGAGGAAGCCGTTGAGCGTCGCGAGCAGAAAGGCAACTGCCGCCTGCGGTGAAAACCGCCGTGCGCAAATACCCTTGTCCTGGCATTGCGCAATCAGGTCCGTGAGCAGGGTGCGGTAGCCTTCGTAAAGCGCCAGCACCTGTGTGCTCAGATTCGCCGAATTCCGCTCGTCATGGAGAAGCTGCGCGACAAAGAAACGTATCGAGCTTGCATTATCACGCACAAAGAGCAGATACGATTCGAGCAGCTTGAGGATCTGCGCTTTTTCATCAAGCGCCCCGGCTTCCTCCGCGAAATCTATCACGTAAGGTTCGAG
>JBKQPD010000286.1:0-2692 GCA_052145175.1 Binataceae bacterium (SeqCode)
GCTCGACCCACGGCCGAAGCGCTGAGGCAAGCGTGCCTGGCGCGGCACTCGCGAATTTCACAGATAGAACCGAAACTACCCGCAGTTCGGATCACGCGCGTTGAGGTCTCAAACAGTAAATTTCTGGGGCCGATCGCCCTGGACTTCAACCCACAATACAACGCGATTATCGGTAGTCGGGGCACGGGAAAATCGACGATTTTGGAATATATTCGATGGGCTCTCTGCGATCAACCACCGAGCAGCTCTGGAGATATCGGCGGTGAACTCGCCGACTTTCAGCGTAGGCGGCAAACCCTAATCGAGGGCACGTTGCTACCCCTTGATGCCGTCGCTGATATAACTTTTCTATTAAATGATGTATCTCATACTGTGCGGCGTAAGGCGTCCGGGGAACTCACGCTCAGGATCGGAGACGCCCCCTTTCAAGCTTGCACCGAGCAAAATGTTCGCGAGCTGCTCCCAGTGCGCGCGTACAGTCAAAAGCAGCTTAGCGCGGTCGGGGCTCGCCTTGACGAGCTGCGCCGCTTCGTGCACGCCCCAATTCAAGGCAAGCTGGACCGCATTTCTGAACAGGTAACGAGCCTGGGCGGCGAGCTTCGGGCCGCGTTCGATCGGGTCATCCGCTACCGATCACTTCAATTCGAGGTGGCCGCGCACGACATCGAGCGCCGTTCGCTTACGGAGCAAATCGAAAGGTTGCGGGCTTCGCTCAAAGGACTTTCCGGCGAAGACCAAGCAATTATCGCGCGCCAAAGTGCCTATGAGGCCGAGCAGCGCGTAGTGCAATCCATGGAGCGCGACGCCAATGTGACGAAAGAAGCCCTCGCGGCGATCGCGACGGAGTTCAAGCGCCTGCCATCTCCGCTCGATCCCAAGAACACGCCCGAAAATCCTGAGCTGTTGCAAAAGACGCATGCGATCCTCGCGCAGTGGATCGCCGATGCGAACACAATGCTGAACAAGTTCGAGGATGCGTTCAAAGAGCCCGTGGCAGAGAAGCCGCTGGCACAATTCTTTCGCTCCCTTGCCGTGTGGCGCGAGCGAAAGGAAACTCATGGTAAAGAATACGAGGGTGCAAAGTCGCGCGCCACGGCGCACGAAGACACACTCCAGCAAATCCAGACACTTGAGGCCAGGCTCGCCGCACTCAACGAAACCGCGGATACTAAATCACAACAACTCACGCGGCTCGGCGATCCAAGTGCCGAATTCGCGGCATTGCGCGCCAAGTGGAAGGCCACGCATCGTGAGCGAGCTAACCTACTTGAGCAGCAGTGCACGGCGTTAACTGGGGTATCTAAGTCTCGACTGAAAGCTGTACTGCGAAGAGCTACGGACACTGCCCCGCTGGCCGACCGCTTGAAGTTGCTGCTCAAGGGGACAAAGACACGAGGCGACCGTGTTGACAGGCTGGTTGAACAGATTTCAACAAGCGCGCACCCGCTTGAAACGTGGCATAGCATTCTCGATGAACTCTACGATCTCTCATGGGTAAAAGTGGAGGATGAGGCGACGACGCAGTCGCCGGCTACTCCGCGCCTGGACAGCGCCGGTTTCCTCCCTAAGGAGAAAATGGCCCTCGCGCGGCAGCTACAACCCTCGACTTGGCTCGATCTCTTGCAATTCGACCTCAAGGACCTACCGGTTTTCGAGTACCAAGTGCGCGCCGACGATTTTTTACCATTCGAGAACGCTTCACCAGGTCAACAAGCAACCGCGCTACTTTCCGTGCTGCTACTTCAGGATGGACCGCCGCTTATCATCGACCAGCCGGAAGATGATCTAAACATGAAGATCATTAACGAGATTGTCGAAACGCTCTGGCAAGCTAAGACACATCGGCAGGTTATTTTTGCAAGCCATAACGCGAATTTGGTTGTCAACGGTGACGCAGAGTTGATCGTCTGTTGCGACTACCGGACTACAGCTACCGAATCCGGTGGTCAAATTAAGCTCGCTGGCGCGATCGATATACCAGAAATAAACACGGAGATTGCTGAAGTGATGGAGGGCGGTGTCGAAGCATTTAAGCTCCGCTACCAGAAATATGGGTTCTAAAAAGCCGCCCGGCAAGGACGATGAAGCCGGCGCGACATCCAACGCCGGAGCGCGGATCCATCGATGGTTCGCCTGATTATTCAGGATTATATAGCAGCGGTTTACGAATTTTCCATCGCTAGTGACAGATTGAAAGGTACAAGTGACAGCAATGGAGGTGCAGAATGTCAATAATCGAGGATGCCGACACCACCGTTGGGTGACGGCCAGCGGGTCTTGTCGGATGCCGAAGCAAATCTGGGTCGCTGAGACTCGATGCGTCCAGCGACCAGGACTCGTGCCGTCCCCTCGGGTCGCCTTTCCATTCCCGTGACGAGCGAGAGGGCGACCATAGCTGCGATGAAGACGCTCAGCCGACGACGAGCCCTGCCCGAGGCTGAATCCATTGTTCTTGACATCATCGTCAGTTCCGACGATGATCGAGGCGTGCGCTATCCAGGTGGCAAGGGCAAAAGTTTTCAACAGTTGATCAACCTAATGCCACCGCACGGGGTCTATATTGAGACTCATCTAGGGGGCGGTGCAGTGCTCCGACACAAGCGACCTGCCCGGGTCAACTATGGTATCGACATCGACCCTGCGGTGATTCGACGCTGGCAAGAGCGATATCCGAACCACTGCACGCTCGTTA
>JBKQPD010000287.1:0-23625 GCA_052145175.1 Binataceae bacterium (SeqCode)
CTGACCGAGGCGCGGGTCTTGATCGAGTCGATCGTGGTACGCGCCGCCTGTGAGCGCGCAACTGGGGAAGACATCGAGGCGCTCAAGGCGAACCAGGCGGCGGCCGAACACGCGGTTCGAGGGAAGACGGACTTTTACGCGCAGGCGGCGATCCACCTCGACTTTCACCGCATCATCGCGCGCGCGACGAAAAACCCCGTGATGGTCATCGTGATGGAAGGTCTGATTGACGTCATGCAGCACTTCATTCGTGCCATCGGGCAGACGCGGAATCCCTGGGTGATTCCGTCACGCAGGCGTTTTATGAAGCATTTTGAAGCGCGCGAAAGTGATGCGGCCGTGGCCGAGATGGAACAGCATCTGGAGCGCCTGAATCGTTACTACCTCTCGTTGGTGAAGGAAAAAGACCGAGCCGCGACCGCCAATGTCTGACGCGCTCCTCGGCGGCGTGCGCATTCGCACTTTCACGACCCTGGTTTCCAGGCCATACCGCAGGCGGACCGGAGGAGAGTAAAATGGGTGAAATTCTGGCGGTTGGAATTACTCATTATCCGCCGCTCGCCGGAAGCGACGAGGTAATGGCGTGGATTCTCAAGCGGATGCTGCAAAATCCACATCTGCCGGAGAAACTCCGCCGGGTCGAAAATTGGCCCGCAGCGATGCGCCAGGAATGGGGCACGGACGAAGGAGCGGCCGCCGCGCGACTCCATCGTGAGCGCCTCGTGCAAGCGCTGCGGCGAACACGGGCGCAAATCGATAAGTTTCATCCCGACTTTATCGTAATCTGGGGCGACGATCAGTACGAGAATTTTCGCGAGGATGTGATCCCGCCATACTGTATCTACGCCTACGAATCATTCGAGTTCGGGCCGTCGGCAAACAATATCTGGAATGAGCCCGCGGACAAGAAGTTCCATTCGTCCGGCGATGTGGCCGCGGCGAAATATCTTGCTGGTGGCTTGATCGAAGCGGGATTCGATACCGCCTATTCCTATAAGCCTCTGCATCATCCGTTGGGTCACGCGTTCGCGAACGGCGTCATGTACCTTGATTACGATCGCACCGGGTTTCCGTACCCGATAGTTCCGTTCGCGATCAATTGCTACGGCCGCAAGGTGATCGCACAGCGCGGCGGTCTGCCGATGTTCGAAAACCCGCCCTCGGCGGCGCAACTCGACCCGCCCGCGCCCACGCCGCGGCGCTTGTTCGATCTCGGCGCCGCCACGGCGCGCGTCCTTGCCGCCAGTCCGTGGCGCGTCGCGCTGCTGGCGTCGTCGGGATGGTCGCATGCGTTTCTGGTTGAGAAAAACCATTACCTCTACCCGGACACACCCGCGGATCGTACGCTCTTCGAGGCGCTGCGTGCGGGCAACTATGACGCGTGGCGAGACTATCCCGCGTCGGCGGTCGAGGCGAGCGGCCAGCAGGAGATTCTCAACTGGATGTGCCTCGCGGGCACGTTGGCCGAACTTGGGCGCAAGCCGGCGGAGACCGAATTCATCGACACCTGGATCTTCAATTCCTCGAAATGTTTCCTGGCGGCGCCGCCGCCGCGTTGACCGGAGCCTGCGGAGAGCCGAAATGAGACTTGGCGGAAAAGTCGCACTGGTTACCGGAACTAGTACTAACATCGGGGGTGGCATCGCGGAGGGTCTCGCGGCTGAGGGCGCCGCGATCGTCTGCGTCGATTCGCGGGCCGCTAATGCGGAAGACTGTGCGCGCTACCTCAAAAGTACCGGCGCTCGCGCCGCCGCCGTGACCTGCGACGTCACCGATGAGAGTCAGGTGATCGCCGCAGTTGCCGCGGCGCGCGAGGCGTTTGGCGGCACCGACGTGCTGGTCAATGGCGCTGCGATCTTCAATAAGAAGGGCGTCATCGACATGCCGCTGGACGAATGGGAGCGGCAGTTGGCGATCATTCTTACCGGAACTTTTCTCTTCACCAAGCACGTCGCCAAGTTGATGATCGGGCAAGTGCGCAAGGGCAGCATTATCAATATCATCTCGACCGCGGGTCATCAGGGCGAGCCCAACAACATTGCGTATTGTACTGGCAAGAGCGGTCTGTTGAACTTCACCCGGTCGGCGGCGATGGAACTGATCGCGTATGGCATCCGCGTGAATAGTCTGACGCCAACCGCGACCGATCCGGCGGAATCACTGGAGCGCGCCAAGCGCTGGGGCCGCAAAGTGCCCGATCCTGAACAACTCGATCTGCTCAAGCAGGCGTTCAAACCCTTTCGCGACCGCGTGGCGATGCAGAAACTGCCGAGTCCGCGCGACTACGGACAGGCCGCGGTGTTCCTCGCGTCAGACGATGCCGCGATGATTACGGGCACGGATCTTCGTGTTGATGCCGGTGCGATTGCGCAGTACTGGGCTTGGGATCCGTCGTCGAAACAGCGCTGACGGGCGGTCGCCGGATGCAAAGGAACTATTATGGATAAATTGGCTGATAAGTTCGTCATCGACGATCAGAACGCGGGATTGTTTCGCGTGAACCGCCGAGCGTTCACCGATCCAGAGTGCCTCGCGGAAGAGCGACGCCGCATCTTTGACAAGTGCTGGATCTATGTCGGTCACGAATCAGAAGTGCCGCATACCGGCGATTTTCGCTCGCGCAACGTCGCCTGCCGCCCGCTGATCCTGGTGCGGGGCGACGACGGCGCAGTCCGCGTGCTGCTCAACACCTGCACCCATCGCGGTGCGATGGTCTGCCGGCAGAAATCCGGCAACGCCAACACGTTTCAGTGCCCTTATCATGCGTGGACCTTTAATAATCGCGGTTCGCTGGTCGGCGTACCTGGCGAGGATTCCTACAGCGAAGCGTTCAAGCGCGAAGACCTCGCGTTAGCCGCACCACCCAAGGTGGATAGTTATCGCGGCTTCATTTTCGCGTGCTTCGATCCCGCGGCGCAAAGTTTATATGACTATCTGGCCGGCGCGCGGGAGTATCTGGATCTGGTTGCTGATCAGTCGGAGACGGGGATGAAGGTCGTCGCCGGCCAGCAAGCGTACAGTGCGCGGGCCAATTGGAAGCTGCTCATGGAGAATAGTTATGACGGCTACCATGGTCTGCCAACGCATCAACGCTACTTCACCTTTCTGGCGGATATCGGCATCGAGCTGAAAGGCAATAACGTGGCCGCGCCAGCGCGGCAGAAAGCGATCGATCTGGGTAATGGCCACGCGGTGCTCGAGTATCAAAGCGCTTGGGGACGTCCGATCGCGCATTGGGTCGCGCCCTTCGGCGAGCATCGCAAGCCGCACTTCGAGCGGCTTCGGCGCCGGTTCGACGAACGCTTCGGTCCCAAGCGTGCCAGCCGGATCTGTGAAACCAGCCGCAACCTTGGCATTTTTCCCAATCTCGTGATCAACGACATCATGGCGATTACGATTCGCACCTTTTATCCGGTCGCGGCCAATTATATGGAGGTCAACGCGTGGGCGCTTGCGCCGATTGAAGAGAGCGCCGAGGACTCCGCACTTCGTTTGGACAATTTTCTTACCTTCCTTGGCCCGGGTGGATTTGCGACGCCGGATGACGTCGAGATGCTCGAGTCCTGTCAGCGCGGGTTCGCCAATCGGGAAGTTGGATGGTCCGACATCTCGCGCGGGATGAAGCGCGAGCAGCCGTCGATTACCGACGAACTGCAGATGCGTGCCTTCTGGCGCCGATGGAACCAGTTGATGACGGAACCGCAGTTAAAGCGCGCGAGGAAAGCGGCATGAACGCGATGGACCCGCCGAGCCGGCAGGAAGTCGAAGATCTCTTTTTCAAGGAAGCCGCGTTACTCGATGAGTGGCGGCTGGAGGAATGGCTCGAACTGCTTACGGACGATGCTACTTACGAGATTCCGCCAACGGACGTCCCCGAGGGTGATTCCCGTAATACACTATTCATAATCGCCGACAACTCCGCCCGCATCCGCTCGCGCGTGAAACAACTGCTTGGCAAGTCGGCGTGGGCGGAGAATCCCCATTCGCGCACGCGGCGAATGATCGCGAACGTGCGCGTGCTGGGCGCCGAGGGCGACGCCATTTTCGTGACCGCGAATTTTGTGGTGCATCGGATGCGCTACGAGTCCGTCGATACCTATATCGGTCACTACAACTACAAGCTGGTTCGCGACGCGAAGCTGCTGAAAATTCGCGAACGAAGAGCCATCCTCGATAACGAGGCGCTTCGCCCGCACGGCAAGATCAGCTTCATCCTGTAGCACTTGTTTATTTCACGAAGGCGCATGGACATTATCGACATGCATAATCACTTCATTGCGCCCGAGGTGATTGATCATCTCGTGCGTGATGGAACGCACTACGCAACGCGTATCGTGGAGCGCGAGGGCCGCAGATTCTTCCTGATTCAGGAAAAAGCCATGCGGCCCATCGATGGCCCAATCTCCAACGCCAGCGCGCGTCTCACCGATATGGATCGCGAAGGCATCACAACGCAGGCGGTGTCGTGCGTTCCGTTCCTGATGTACCCCGATGTCGATAGCGCGTGCGGCCTCGCAATCGCACAAGTCAACAACGACGCGATGGCGGCGCTGGCGGCGAGCGACCCTGCTCATTTTGCGCCGCTGGCCTCGGTACCAATGCAGGACCCCGCAGTTGCCGTCAGGGAACTGGAGCGCGCTGCGAAGCTGGGGCTGCGCGGCGTTGAGATTCCGCCAAAGGTGGTCGAACGCCAGCTCGATGAAACGGATTTCGAGGTTTTCTGGGAAGCGGCTGAGGCGCTGCAAATGGTAGTGTGTATACATCCGTTTGAAGCCGCGCCGACCGGAGCGTTGGCGCGCTACTTTCTCGGCAATCTGGTTGGTAACTTGTACGATACCGGGCTGGCGGCGGCGCTTTTGATTTACGGCGGCGTGCTCGCGCGCCATCCCAAACTGCGTGTCGTGCTCTATCACGCGGGCGGCGCACTACCCGCGCTCGTCGGGCGACTCGACATGGGCTACCGGCTCGTGCCGGAGTGCCGCGGCGCGCTTCCGCGACCGCCATCTTCTTACGTATCCCAGTTCTATTTCGATATTATTGCGCACAACCGCGAAATGCTCGGCCATCTGATCAAGACGTATGGCGCCGATCGGTTTGTCGTGGGCAGTGACTATCCTTTACCGGCGGGCCTGGCTCATCCCGCGGAGGAGGTCCGAGCGCTGGCATTGAACGCCGCTGACGAAGCCAAAATCCTGTCGCACAATGCGCGAAGGCTTTTGTGGCTCGATTGACCTCCCCAAGCGACCTCACCTGACAGGCCTTGAGTTGGCTGAGGAATTCTGGCGCGCCCTGAGGGATTTGAACCCCCGACCCTCAGATCCGTAGTTCCAGTGAGTATCGTCCGTAACTGTCCACTGAGTATCAACCCGTAGGGATTTTCGATCCTCTGCTGGCTATTTCGTCCGCCCGTGTCCGCCACTGTTCGTTGCCGTGGCTGTCAAATTGGCTGTCAAGCTATGGTTCTTCGCGTTCGATGCGCAGCGCTGGCGTTTCCCGTGGTAGATGGTCGTCGGGGCCAAGATTTATGTTGATGATAAATCGCAGTGACGCGGGCGTGGCCGCTTGCGGCGCCTGTAGCATGCCCAGGTGGCGCGCGAGTAAGTCCAACGCTGGAACCTTCGCGGCAAACTTCAGCTTTTTGAGCATTCCGCTCGGGCGCATCTTGCCGTCCACGTCGCGCGCGAACAGCTCCTCCACGTCCATGCCGGCTAAAGCACGGCGGGCCGCTTCGGGCATCTTTGGGACGAGCAGCAGGTTACCCTCCTCGTCGTAGAATTGTGCCGGGTCGACGAAGGCCAGCGCCGCCAGCTCGCGCACTACCCGTTCGACCGAAACCTCAGCACGATTCGCGACGTGGGCTTGGGCTTGTTCGATTGCCGTGCGGATTTCAGCTTTCTTTAACAATCGTGAGCCGATGGAGTGCGCGCACTTGACCGAGTAACCAGCGGAAGCCGCTGCGGCTGTACAGTTTTTCGATTCGAGGTAGGCGTTAACAAACCTCAACATTCGGGCGTTGAGTTTTGACGGTGGTGTGGTGGTTTTCATGGTCACTTCCCGTAGCGCTGCCTCGCGATGCGCGCCGCCATGTGGATAACCTCGAATGAATCGCCTAGGCCGGTCGATTCGAGATACTGAACCAGGCCCGGTTTCACGCGATTGATGTCGACTATCAGCCGGCGAGCTTCATTGAGACGGCGCGGGAAATCGTCACCCCATGCCTGCTTTAGCTTCCCCTCCGTCTTACGCGCGTACGCTTCCCGCTGCCCGTCGTCCATCGCCATCAGCTCGGGGCCCAGCCGGAGCGCGATCCCGCTCAGCTCATCACCATCAGCTTTGGGGAGTCCGGCACTATGCATCCAGCCACGCACGGAAGCCTCTTCGGCCTTTTCCTGATCGGAAAGCTCGTGGCCGGCCCGAATCTCATAAGCAGCAGGGTCGTCCGGCACACCGAAGTTTTTCTCGTACTCCGCCAATTGCTTGCCTGTCATCGAATCGGCCGAAATGTCCGACCGTCCAGATTCGCGGCTGTCCGCGGCCGGCGCTAACCCGCCATACCGGTCGACGCCTTCCGGTTCAGCGGCGCCCGGTATGAAGCCCGCGGCGGTGCGCTCAAGTTCATCAAGCCGAGCAACAGCCGCCGGATGGCCGGCATTGACGCGCTGGACGAAGTCCTTATCCGTCTTCAGCATCGCTATCTGGGCCCGCGCAACTTGGGCCGCGCCCGTAACTAGCGGGGCTGATTTGATGCCCACCGCGAGTCTTTGGTGGCGATCGAGCTCGGCCTCGGCCGCTGCATCGCCGTTATTGATTCTGGCAACGAAGGCCGGATCACTCTTCAATCCGGCGATCGATTCCCGCGCAGCAGCAGCCTCGGGGGTCGCGGTGGACGGCGCCGGTGTGGCGCCTTGGGTTGGATTCGACATTACGCTGCCTCCTTCTTCCTGCTCTTGAACGCGATCGCAATCTGCTCATCCGCCTGCAGCTCAAGATTTCCGGTATCGACGATCTGAACCGCCGCGCGATGCGCGAGTCGGTTGCCCATCAATACGCGCTCGCCGGTCGCTACGCGGATCTTGGCTTCCAACGCTGTGGGTAATTCGGCCACATACATGGCGGGATTGAAATCGCTGTTGATACCCCTCACGTGGCGCGGCACCGCGCGGCCGAAGCGATCCGCCGCGTCAATCAGTTCGACGAGCCCGGCCGCAAATTCGTCGAGAATTTTGCCCACGCGAGCGGCACGTGCGCGGTACTCTTCGCCTATCCGTTCCGCCTCAGCCCATTGCGCCTCCAGGGCGACGGCCTTGGCCCGCTCGCGAGCTTCTGCCAGCGCGATGCCGGTCGCACGCACAGTCTCCGCGAGGTCTTCGATCCGCCGTCTGAGCGCATCGCGCCGTTTGCTGCCGTTTTCGGCCTCGATGCCTTGCGCGAAAACGCCTTGCTCGGTCAACTTCGCCAGCTCCGGACGCTCACTATCAAGCTTGTGCTGCGTGTCAGCGAGTTTCTCCTCGATGCCCACAACTTTCGCGCCCCAATCCTCGGATGGCGAAGTCGGGAAGACCCAGCTAATCGCCCTTTCTAAAATTCCCGTAGCCATGATTTAAGCCTCCGGGGGCGCGTGGCAGGGTCAAAGCCTGCCGTTGCCCCGTGGTTTTTGAGCGTTAGGTATTCGAGTCGCCCCAGCCCGAAAAGCCGTCGACGCCCACTTGCGGCGGGTTCGTCAGGGCCTGCCTGATAGTCTCGATTAGCTCGGTCCGGTCCGCGTCGTTGAGATTTTTGGTCAGGTCGATCCTCAATTCCATATCAGTTCCCAAAGTTGTGCTCTGGAATCTGAGCGACTGGGGGTAAGCTCCGCGATCGATCCCGATGTAAAGTTGACTCATTCACCTATCCTCGATTGCCGACTCGTGAGAGCCGGGTTGCTGAGTTAGTTGTCTCAAAAACCGCCGCTAAAGCCTCGGCAGCCCGCAGCCACATTCCAGCGGAATAGTTCCGAGCGCGGTATCGATCGCGCTCAGCACGGCCCGTTGCTCGGTTGTGGATAGCGCCAGGCAGGCCGTCAGCAGCTCCTCGCGCTTGAGTATGAACGCAAGCTGGCCCATGAAGTCTTCGACGCCCTGCTCGTCGCGCAAGAGCGCGCGCGCAGTCGCAGTTCGGAGCGCACCCAAGGTCAGAGCCGCGAATTCGCTGGCACCGGCGTTCACGATGCCCTCCGTTGGAACCGCAGCAAGTGGCGCTCGACCTTCAATATCTCGATGTAGTCGGCTGTCACCGCCCCGATCTGATCACCAGCATCGAGCAGCGCCGCCAACCCGCGACCTTCAACCGGCCAGAAGTCGGCGCCCCAGAGACGTGCGTGGCTCCATCCAATGGCCAGCGCTTCGTCCTCGATCCGCCCGATCTCGGCAGCGATGGCCGGGTCGAGCGGGGCTGGCTGGCGGGACGCCGGCTGTTCGGGTTGGAACGCATAGTCGTAGCCGCGGCCACGGGCCCGATCGCGGGCGTTCCGCTGGCGGTCGAGCGCCGCAATCCGGGCTGTCTCGGCTTCGTCACGGGCAAGCGCCAGGGCCAGCAACTCGGCCTTGTTCGTACGGATCGCAGCTCGGTCCTCGTCGGTCAGTTTTGCCGATGGCTTGACCGTCAGCTTGGGCGGGTTGGGGATGAGCCGAATGCCGCGCCGGTCGAAGTCGATAACGAGCGCTTGGGCGTCCATCAATAGTCCTCCCCGTGGTCATTTTCCCCGTCTCTTTTGACGGTGAGCCCCTTTGGATTTTCACCCTTGAGCCCCTTTGATGAACCCATTGGGAGAGAAGGGCTCGGCCAAAGAGGCTCACTTTCGGAATGAGACGAGGCTTCACCCTCTGAATTAGACGCGGGTTCGACCATGTGAGCCCCTATGGCAGGCAGCCTGAGAACCCAGCCACCATCAGCGCCGAAACCGCCGCGCGTAGATTCGATTCCGAGCAGCTTTCGGGCTCGCTTGATGGTGGCGTGCGAGACTCCGCGAGCCTTCCCTTCCCGCTCGATCTCTGCCACCGGCCGCGGCCCATCTTTGAGCAGCTCGCGCAATACCGCACAGGCATCATCAATCGGTCCCTCACGGCGGGGTTTGTCGTCCACGTCGCGCAGCTCACGAAAGTGCTCGGCTGCCGTGATCGCAACCGGCTCGGACTCCCAAGCGACCACGGGATCGCCTTGCTCGTTCAGCTCGATCGAAAAGGCCAGACCGGGCATCGTTGGCGCAAGATTATTTTTCAGCTTCAACATCAGCCGACGCTCGGGGCGCTCGGGGTCGCAACTGAACAACCACGCCGCCCGTGCCGCAGCGCCAAACGCGATAGACCCTGCCAAACGGTTCAGCGGATCGGCGTCCCCCTTGCTCAGATGAGTGATTAGGACGATCGCAACCCCGTAACGCTCGGCCAGGGTTTTCAGAGGCGCGAGCAGGCTGCGCACGTTGGAGTTTTTGTGCGAATCGACGCCCCCGAGGTAGGCGCTCACTGGATCGATGATAATCAGACTGACGTTGCCGACTTCCTTGATCGCGGTTTCGAGCCGCGCCAGATCGGTCGCAAGGCTAAACTCCCGCTCGCCCGACCGATCGGTAATGCTCTCGATGATGTACACGCGAGCGATGTCGGCGCCTAAGGCTTCCAGCCGCGGACGGATAGTATCGGCCGCATCATCCTCGGCCGACAGCAGGATCACGTTTCCGATATCGTCAGCGGGCGAGCCATCGGGCCAAGGCCGGCCGGTCGTAACGCGAGCAGTTAGATCGAGAGAGACGAAGCTTTTGCCCCGGTCGGGGTCTCCGCCGAACACGGTTAATTTGCCGCGCGCGATGCGCCCCGGCCACGTCCATTTCACGTCGCGCCGTTTTATCTCCGATATCGGCGTGACCTTCGCACCCTTCGCAGGCGCGTCACCATTGCCGGGCGGATTCCCGACAACCGCAGGCAGCGCAAGCCCCTGTTGTTCGGGTTCCCCGATGTGAAATTCCTGCAGCAGGGCTTCAGCGATCTTCTCGAACGCGATATCGCGCCGCATCCTAGTGAGCCCGACCGGAGGCTTGGTGAAAGGATCGCGGTCGTTATTGCAAATCCGTTCCAACTCAGCGGTGATGTCATCGAGCGTCGATGACGCCAGGACCATCCGTCCTGGGCCCGTCCGCCGAAGCGCCTCGATCCAATCGTGCGCCACGCGGTGAACAACCAACGCCCAGCTATCTGCGTCGCGCGGCGCCGGTTGCTCGCGCTCCGGGTTGGCAGCCATCATCGCACCGGCTCTTGGCCTTCGAGGGCTTCTTGGACACGCTGCTCGATTGCCGCAACGGGTATCCGCAGCGAGGCTCCAAACCGGGTCGACGGTAATTCGCCGCTGGCCGCCAGTTCGTAAGCCTTGGAGCGGCTAATTCCGATGAGCAGCGCCGCAGTCGGCACGTTCACGAATAAGGGCTTGAGTTCCGCCATTGGGGTCCACCTCTCGTCTGAGTATATCCAGCGCGTACTCAGTTCTTGCAACACGGTTCCGTCTACGGGTATAGTGTTGTCATTATGACGAAAAGTAAGAAAAACGTGGCGACAAAGCTGCGGCGTCTCCCTGTCGTCACCGAGCCTTTTCCCTACCTGCGGGAATGGCGATTGACGCACTTAGCCCGCTTCGTCAGGTTCGCGTACTTGCCGATCTACGAATTGTTCGACGAGGCGGACCGGATGAAACGCGAGGTTCTTCGGTCTCCGAGGATTAACCCGAACTATGGTTCTGCGGGACTGGAAGCTTACTACGCGGCGTTACAGCTCGATCTTAGGCGTGGCTTGGAACAGCTCGTTGACGGAAAGGCGTGGAACCTCCCCCCGGTCGGGCTGTTACTCAACTGCGGCGCCCGGCAGTTCATCGGCTACAGCGAGGGCGATTTTGCAGCCGTGTTCCTCCGCGAATGCTCCGTCCTGCTGAACGGCCTTGAGAGAAGCCGCCTGCAACGTTGCCCAGAGGCGGATTGCGGTTCCGTGTTCGTGAAAAGGAAAAAGGCCAAGTACTGCGCGGTCCATAGCAGCGTGCAAGCGCGGTCGCGGCGTTACCGCGACGCCATCAAACAACGGGTCAAGCCCGCTCAGCTTAAAGCACGACGGCGCCGGTACTACCGCAATCGACTAGCGAAATTACGGCTCGCGAACTGGGGAGGGAGTAAGGCTCATGGCCAGTAAAAAGCGCGGCAAGAACGAGGGATCGACTTTCCAACGCAAAGACGGCCGCTGGTGCGCAATCCTCAGCCTCGGCTACGAGCACGGCAAGCGCAAAAGGAAAGCGTTCTATGGCGCCAACGCGGCTGACGTTCAGGAACAACTGCTCAAGGCGCGGTCGGATCGCTCCCGCGGGCTGCCGGTTGCGATCGAACGCCAGACCGTCGCATCCTTTCTCACCCGCTGGCTTGAGACCGTCGAACCGGCGGTTCGGCCCCGGACGTACCAGAATTACGAGATTCTGGTCAGGTTGCATATTCTCCCCGAACTTGGCCGGCTGCGGCTCGATAAGCTCGCGCCCCAGCACGTACAGGCGCTGCTCGCGCGCCGATCGGCTGCCGGGTTATCCGCGCAAACCGTCCGCCACGTGCGCACGATTCTGCGCATCGCACTGAGCCAGGCGACCCGCTGGGGCCTCGTCAGCCGTAATTCCGCGGCACTGAGCGTCGCCCCCAAGCTCGTCCGCAAGCAGTTCCATAGCCTCTCACCCGAAGAGGCGCGCCAGCTTCTCGATGCTGCGCGGGGTGACCGCCTCGAAGCGATCTTCACCGTGGCGCTGAGCCTCGGCTTGCGCATGGGCGAATTGCTGGGACTGCGCTGGCAAGATATCGACCTCGACCGCGCCACGTTGACGGTCAATCAGGCCATGTACCGGCTCACCGGCAAGGGCATGGTGGCGTCCGAGCCTAAAACCGACCGTTCGCGGCGCGCCCTATTCCTGCCAGATGGGGTACGGAGCGGCCTCAGGGCTCATCGCGTCCGCCAGCTACAGGAACGGCTCGCCGCGGGCTCGGGTTGGCACGATAAAGGTTTGGTCTTTACCTCGCGCATCGGAACCGCGCTCGAACCGCGCAACCTGTTCCGCAGCTTCAAGGCGCTGCTGCGCAAGGCCGAATTGCCGGACGTGCGCTTTCACGACCTCAGGCATAGCGCCGCAAGCCTGCTGCTCGCCCAGGGCGTGCCGATGCGGGCGGTGATGGAACTCCTCGGGCATTCGAGCATCGGGACGACGGCCGATATCTATAGCCACGTGATGCCGGCGATGATGCGCGACGTGGCCGACAAGATGGACGCTATCCTCGGTTCGCGGTGATGGCGAAAGGTTGGCGAAAACACGCGGTTAACGGCTCGGTGGCTGTCAAATGTGGCTGTCAAAGCCGACTGCGGCGCTTGGGAATCCCGAAAAAGGCTTGATTTTATTGGCGCGCCCTGAGGGATTTGAACCCCCGACCCTCAGATCCGTAGTCTGATGCTCTAATCCGCTGAGCTAAGGGCGCGCGCTCGGGAAGAACCTTCCATTTTCCACATCGCCGCGGGCACCGCAAGTCTCTCGGCGCGGGTCAGTGACGGACTTCGGCCGTCGTTTCGCCCTGCGGCAACCAGACCGTGACCGTCGTGCCTTCACGCACACGGCTCTCGATCCTGAGCGTCCCCCGATGGAGCTGCACGATATGCTTGACGATCGCGAGGCCGAGTCCGGTGCCGCCGAGCTCGCGCGAGCGCGGCCGATCGACCCGATAGAAGCGCTCGGTGAGCCGCGGGATATGCGCCGCGGGAATACCCTCACCGGTATCCGCGACCACGAACTCGACGCCAGTCAGCGGACTGCCCGTCACGGGATCGGCGATGGTGGCGGCGCGGGCCTGCAAGGCGATACTGCCGCCGCGCGGCGTGTATTTGATCGCGTTGTCGAGCAGATTGATCATCACCTGATGGAGCCGGTCGCGATCGGCGAGCACCACGGGCTCGTCGTGCGACGGCTTGAGGGCGAGCGCGACACCGCCGCGACGGGCCGGGTCGAGCATCAGTTCGGCCGCCTCTTCGAGCACGCGGGCGGGCGCGAGCGGCTCGCGCTTGAGCGGCGAAAGGCCCCGTTCCAGATCGGAAAGCGAAACCAAATCGTCGATCAGGCGCGCCAGCCGCCGCGACTGGCGTTCGATAATTCCCAGGAAGCGCTGCTGCGTGGCGGGATCGTCCACACCCTTTTGCAGGGTCTCCGCGTAGCCATAGAGCGCGGTCAGTGGCGTGCGCAGTTCGTGCGTAAGATTCGCGATGAAATCCGTGCGGACGGTCTCGTAGGACTTGAGCCGCGTGATGTCATGAAAGACGAACACCAGCGCCGCACCCGCCGGATTGCCGCGAACCGGGGCCGCGCTGGCCTCAAGCGCTCGGGGCGTCGGCAGTTGGATCATGATTTCGTCGGTCACCATCTCGTTCTGACCGGAGGCGCTCGCGCGGCCGACGAACGCCTGCAGGCGCGGGTCGCGGCAGAGCTCGGCCAGGTCGCGGCCGCGATAGTTGCCGTCGGGCTGCAAACCGAACATCCGATGGGCCGCGCCGTTGAGCAGAACCACGTCGCGCCGCGGGCCAGTGACGACCACCGCTTCCGACATGCCGCGGAGGGTCGCGGCGAACTCCTCGCCCTGATCGGCGAGCTTGCGGACTTCCTGGACGATCGCCCCACCCGCCTCGATCAGATTTTGTTCAGCGAAACTTTGCCCGCCCTGATCCTCGGCCACCAGATGAGCGGGCGGCTGATGGGTGGTCAGGGCGCTGGCCACCGCTTCAAGCCAGGCGGTGCGACGCCGCGCGGCGCGAATCAGTCCGCGGGCCGCAATTGCGCCCAAGGCCACGCTCAGAATCAAGACCAGCGCCATCCACAGCGGCGTGATTACGCCCTCGGCGGCTAACGTGACGAGCGCCACTGCCGCGGGTGCGAGCCCAAGAAAGGCGGCCCCGACCAGCCGGGGCGAAGACGATTTAGCCAAGCGCGTCCGGGTTGAAGCGATAGCCAACACTGCGCACGGTCAGGATAAGTTCCGGGTTGGCGTCGTCGCGTTCGATCTGTTGACGTAAGCGCCGCACGTGGACGTCCACGGTGCGCGGCTCGACGAAGGTGTCGCGGCCCCATACCAAATCGAGCAGCTGTTCGCGGCTGTAGACCCGCATCGGATGCTGCACGAAGAAGCGCAGCAGCTCGAACTCGCGCAGCGCAAGGTCACGCTTCTGGCCGTCGACGAAAACTTCATAGGTGCCGAAATCCATGTGCAGCCGCCCCTTCTCGAAGGAGCCCCCCCCTTGCGGTTCGAGCACCGCGTTGGCGCGGCGCAGCAAGGCCTTGACCCGCGCGACCACTTCGCGCGGGCTGAACGGCTTGACCACATAGTCGTCGGCGCCCATCTCGAGACCGAGCACCCGATCGACCTCGGCGCCCTTGGCGGTCACGACGATGATGGGCAGACGCGCGGTTTCCGGGTCGGCGCGTAGCCGGCGGCAGATCTCCAGCCCCGACATCCGCGGCAGCATCAGATCGAGCATCACCAGGTCGGGAGCGCGCCGGGCGATCCGCTCGAGCGCCTCCGCTCCGTCGGCGGCCTCTTCCACCGCAAAGCCTTCCTGGTTCAGACTGTAACGAAGTAACTCGCGTATGTCGGCTTCATCCTCCACTACAAGGATTTTGTGCCGGACCCGCTCCCTTACCACTTCCGCTGCTTGATTCATGGTTGATGCTTCTTCTCCGTATGCCGAATCGTCCGCCCCTTCACCATATAGACCACCATCTCGGCGATATTGGTCGCATGATCGGCGACCCGCTCGAGGTTCTTCGACACAAAGAGGACCCGGGTCGCTCGTGCGATCGAGCTCGGATCCTCGACCATATAGCTCAGTAATTCGCGATAAATCTGATAGTTGAGGGCATCTACTTCGTCGTCGCGATCGACTACTTCTTCGGCCAGGTCAGGATCATCACGCATAAAGGCGTCGACGCTGTCTCTCACCATCGATTGTGCGATGGTGGCCATCCGCGGGATATCGATATAGGGCTTGAGCTGCGGCTCCTCGTTCAGTTCCAGCACGCGTTCGCAGATGTTCACGGCGTTGTCGCCAATCCGCTCGAGATCGGTCGTGATTTTGAGGCTGGTGGTGATGAAGCGCAGGTCACTCGCGGCGGGCTGATGGAGCGCGAGCAGGCGAATCGACAGTTCGTCATTCTCGACATCCATCCGGTTGACCTCGGCGTCGCGCGCGATCGTGGCGCGGGCGCGCGCGGTGTCGCGTTCGATCAAGGCCTCGATCGCCTCCGCAATCTGGCTTTCGACCAGGCCGCCCATCTTGATCAGCCCGGTGCGCAAGCCGCGCAACTCTTCTTCATATTGGCGGTTGGTGTGCTGGGGCTGTGTTGTGTCCATGGCTACCTCGGCTAACCAAAGCGTCCCGTGATGTAATCTTCGGTCTCACGTCGCGACGGATTGGTAAAAATCTGTTTGGTCTCGCCGAATTCGATCAGATCGCCGGCGTACATGAACGTAGTGAAATCGGCGGTGCGCGCCGCCTGCTGCATGTTATGCGTGACGATCACGATGGTGTAACTCTCTTTGAGTTCGAGCAGCAGCTCCTCGATCCGCGCCGTCGAAATCGGATCCAGCGCGGAGCACGGCTCGTCCATCAGGATGATCTCGGGTTCAACCGCGAGCGCCCGCGCAACGCACAGGCGCTGCTGCTGGCCGCCCGAAAGGCTCGTGCCGGGCCGATTGAGCCGATCACGGACCTCCTCCCACAGCGCCGCCCGCCGCAGGCTCTGCTCAACGATCCGGTCGCGCTCGATCCGCGAGAGCGACGCGCCGTTGAGGGTCAACCCTGCCGCGACGTTGTCCTGCACGGACATCGTGGGAAACGGCGTCGCCTTCTGGAACACCATCCCGATCCGCCGCCGCACGTCGACCGGATCGACGGTTGGCGCGTAGATATCTTCGCCGTCGAGCATCACTTCGCCCTCGGCCCGGGCCCCCGGCACCACTTCGTGCATGCGATTCAGACAGCGCACCAGCGTCGACTTGCCGCATCCCGAAGGACCGATGATCGCGGTCACCCGGTTCGCCGCGATCCCGAGATTGATGTCGCGCAATGCGCGGGTTTTGCCGAACCAGGCACTCAGGTGCCGCACGACCAGCTTCTCGGTCATCGCTCACCTTGCCACGCGGACATTGCCCCGCGTGACCCATCTTACACCTAGCTCAAGCGCAAGAACGATAGCGGTCAATACCAAGGCGCCGGCCCACGCCTGCCGCTGCCAGTCCGCGAACGGCGAAATCGCATAGGTGTAGACCTGCACGGTCAATGACGAGATCGGCTGCGTCAGGGAGGTCGACCAGAACCGATTACCGAAGGCGGTAAACAGCAGCGGCGCGGTCTCGCCCGCGACCCGGGCGATCGCGAGGATAACGCCCGTCGCGATACCACTCGCGGCGGCCCGCACTATCACCGAAACCGTCGTCCGCCAGCGCGGCACACCAAGGGCCAAAGCCGCCTCGCGCAGCTCGTGCGGCACCAGCAGGATCATCTCCTCGGCGGTCCGGGTAACCAGCGGAATCATGATAATCGCCAGCGCCACGGCGCCGGCCAGGGTCGAGAAGCCACCGAGCGGCCGGACCAGCACCGCATAACCAAAGATACCGATCACGATCGACGGTACGCCCATCATCACGTCGGCCGCGAAGCGAACCAGTTGCGCCAGCCATCGGCCGCGATTCTCGACCAGATAGATACCCGCGCCGACGCCGATCGGAATGCCCATCAGCCCGGCGAGACCGACCAGTTCGAAGGTGCCGACAATCGCGTTCGCCATCCCGCCGCCCGACTGGCCAACCGGCGCGGGCATTTTGGTGAAGAAATCCCAGTTCAGACTCGAGGCGCCCTTGTTGACCAGATAGCCGAGCACCAGGAAGAGCGGCACCAGCGCGATCACCGTGGCCAGCACGGTCAGGCCGACCATGCAATTGCTCTTGAGCTTGCGGTATTTATGGCGTCGCCGATACGCCGGGCTCAGGCCGCCCGTCACGACGCGCTCCCAAAGCGCCGTTGGGTCGCGCCGTAGACCAGCAGCCGGGCCAGCACGTTAAGCACGACGCCGAGAAGCAAGAGCACCAGCCCGAGTTCGATCAGCGCGGCAACGTTCAGGTCCGAGGTCGCCTCGACAAACTCATTGGCGATTACGCTGGCCAGGGTCGACGAGGGCCGAAAGAGCGAGGCCGAAATCTCGGGCCGATTCCCGATCACCATCGCGACCGCGATCGTCTCGCCCAGCGCACGACCGAGCCCGAGGATGATCGCGCCGATCACTCCCGAAGTCCCGTAGGGCAGCACGGCCAGACGAACCATCTCCCACTTCGTCGCGCCAAGCGCCAGCGCCGCCTCGCGATTGGTCTGCGGGACCGCGCGAAAGACATCCGTACAAACCGCCGCGATATACGGCAAAACCATGATCGCCAGCACGACGCCGGCGTTTAGCATACTTACCGCTACCCGCGGCCCCTGGAAAAACGGCAAAAACCCGAGATAATTACCGAGTCCCGGCTCGACATGGTCGCGCAACCACGGACCCAGCACGAAAATCGCCCAAAGCCCATAGACCACGCTCGGGATCGCAGCCAGCAACTCGACCAGAAAGCCCAACCGGCGGCTGATCCATTTAGGCGCCATCTCGGTGAGACAAAGGCCGACCCCGAGACTGAGCGGCACCGCGATCAGCAGCGCCAGCGCGGACGAAACCGCCGTACCATAAATGAAAGGGAGCGCACCGTATTGGTCGTTGCCCGGATCCCATTCGCTGCTGACGAAAAAGTGGAACCCGAATTGCCGCATCGAGGGCAAGGCCTGAACCACCAGCATCAGCGTGACGGCAAACAGGATCGCCAGAATCGAAAACGCGAGCAGCCCGGTACCGAGGGCGAAGACTGTGTCGGCCGCCGCGGCAAAGCCGTCGCGTGGGCGCGCCTTCGTGACGCTCCGCTGCACGACCCTCTCCGGCACGGTATTGGCTAGCAAATCGCTCAAGCAGTCTGTCCCATCACAGGGTCAATGACAGCCTGTCGGCCCGGAAAAGTATAGCCAGCGATTATTACGAGATTGTTAAAAGAGAGAATTTGGCTAAATGCGCGTTAGCCAGCGTCACTCATTGCACGTCGATTAAATTTGCCCGATCACGTCCATCCCGCCCATGTAGGGCCGCAGCACCTCCGGAATCACGATACTGCCGTCGGCCTGCTGGTAGTTCTCCAGCACCGCGATCAAGGTGCGCGGCAGGCCCAGCCCGGAGCCATTGAGGGCGTGCACAAACTCGGTCTTACCCCCCTTCTGCGGGCGGTAGCGGATATTCGCGCGCCGCATCTGGAAGTCTGTGCAGTTCGAGCACGAACTGACCTCGAGCCATTCGCCGAGCCCCGGCGCCCACATCTCGAGGTCGTAGGTCGCCGCGCTCGCGAAGCTCAGATCAGCCGTGCAGAGTTGCAGGACGCGAAAGGGAATCTTGAGCCCGCGACAGACCGCCGCGGCGTTCTCGATCAGCGACTTCAGCTCGTCGTCGGAGGTCTCCGGCCGCACCAGCTTGACCATCTCGACCTTGTCGAACTGATGGCCGCGCTTGATCCCGCGCACGTCGCGTCCCGCCGACATCTTCTCGCGGCGAAAGCATGGCGTATAGGCGGTCACGTAGATCGGTAGCTGCTCGGCTTCGAGGATCTCGCCACGATACATACTGGTCAGCGGCACCTCGGCAGTCGGGATAAACCAGAAGTCATCCTCGCTATCGTGATACATCGTGTCGGCGTTCTTCGGCAGATGGCCGGTGCTGGTCGCGGTCTCGGTAGTCACCATCAGCGGCGGGATAATTTCGAGATAACCCTGCTCGCGCTTCAAATCGAGCATCCAGGCGATCAGCGCCCGTTCGAGCCGCGCGCCGGCGCCGCGCAGCAGATAGAAGCGCGTGCCGGAGAGCTTAACCCCGCGCTCGAAGTCGATAATCCCCAGCTTCTCCCCCAGCTCCCAATGGGGTAGCGGCTTGAAGTCGAACTTGCCCGGCTCGCCCTCGGTGCTCACGACCTTATTGTCGGCTTCACCGCTACCGGTCTGCACGTAGTCACGCGGAATATTGCGGATGCCAAGCATCAGTTCGCCGAAGCGACTCTCGATCGCCGTTAGTTCGTGCTCGCCTGTGCTGATTCGATCCCCCAGCTCACGCATCTCGGCGCGCTTGGCCTCGCGCTCCTCCGGCGTTATCCGGCCAAGCTCTTTCGATTCGCGCGTGCGCCGGGCGCGCATATCGTCGAGTTCATGCTGCAGGCGGCGGCGGTGCGCATCGCATTCGAGCACCTGATCGATCTCCGCCTCGGCCACTCCGGCCCGGCCCAGTGCCGCCTTAACGTAGGCGGTCTGTTCGCGCATCAGCTTGATATCGAGCATTCAGAACGCATCCTTTATGAGTTCGAGCCGTCGGCCCCGACCGGCCCCGGTGATCGCGATCACGTCGAAGCGGGTCGCGACCCCCTGCGCCCGGCGCGACATAACCTAGGCCTCCGCCGCGCGGCGAATCTGCTCACGCTTATGGTCGTCGACCGCCTCCTGCGGCAAGCCCGCCTCATGGTCGCTGCGCGCCTTGACTTCGACGAATACGAGTTCCGACGCGTCGAGCGCCACCAGATCGATCTCCGCGCCGCTCGCGCGATAGTTCCGCGCCAGGATCAGATAGCCGCAGCGCCGCAGATGGCGGCGCGCAATCCCCTCGCCCCGTTGACCGAGCGGGATTCGTTTGCGCCAAGGCAGCTCCTCGTACCAGCGATCGCAAAAACCGCCCAGCGTGACGTAGGGTCGTCGCAGCCATTCACGGAGCGCTTCGAAGCTCCTTCCATTCGCCAAGGTCGCCATCACCGCAGACGGGTCTATCTTAGCGGCTAACCTGTACTGCCAGCTACCTGACTTGACCCGTCGCGGATGTTACGATTCACGCCATCATGAGCGACCATCGTATCGACCTCGAGCAGGTGCGCCACGTCGCGCGGCTGGCGCGGCTCGAACTCTCCGCCGACGAAGAACGGAGCCTCGCCGCCGATCTGAGCGCGATCGTGAGCTATATCGACAAGCTCAATCAGCTCGACACGGCGAACGTCGAGCCGACCACGCAGGTCGCGGAGGCGGGCACCCCGACCCGCGACGACGTGGTCACGAATCAACCGGCGTCCGCGCAGATGCTGGCGAATGCACCCGCCCGCCAGGACAATCTTTTCCTCGTACCCAAAATTATCGAGTAGCCACTTCGAGTAACGATCATAATGACTGGTGACCTTTTCAGGTTGACGATCGCCGCGGCCCGCGACCTTCTGGCCCGGCGCGAAATCTCCGCGCACGAGCTGACGCGCGCTTGCCTCGACCGGATCGCGGAGGTCGATCGGCGGCTCAACGCGTTTATCACCCTCTGCCCGAGCGAGGCGTTCGCACAGGCCGCCGCGGCCGACGAGCGGCTGGCGCGCGGCGACGCCCCGGCACTCTGCGGTATCCCGCTGGCCATCAAGGATATCTATCTGACGCGCGGGGTGCGCACGACCTGCGCCTCGAAAATCCTCGGCAATTTCGTGCCGCCTTATGACGCCACCGTGATCGCGCGGCTGCGCGAGGCCGGCGCGGTCTTTCTCGGCAAGGCCAACATGGACGAGTTCGCGATGGGCTCTTCCAGCGAGAACTCGGCGTTCGGCCCGACCCATAATCCCTACGACCTCACGCGGGTCGCCGGCGGATCGTCCGGCGGCTCGGCCGCCGCGGTGGCGGCCGACGAATGTATCGCCGCGCTCGGCACCGATACCGGCGGCTCGATTCGCGAACCGGCGTCGTTCTGCGGCGTCTTCGGGATCAAGCCGACCTGGAGCCGGGTCAGCCGCTACGGGGTAATCGCGTTCGCCTCGTCGCTCGATCAGGTCGGACCGTTCACCAAGACCGCGCGCGACGCCGCGATTCTGCTGAATACGCTGGCCGGAGTCGACCCGCATGATTCGACCTGTGCGGCGCACCCCGTCCCCGACTACGAGCGCGCGCTGACCCGCGACTTGAAGGGGCTCACGATCGGCGTGCCACGTGAATATTTCGTCGCCGGGATGGCGCGCGAAGTCGAAGACTCCATCCGCTCCGCCCTCAAGCAGTACGAGGCGCTCGGCGCGACCACGGTCGAAGTCACGCTGCCGCATACCGACTACGCGATCGCAACCTACTATATCCTCGCGACCGCCGAGGCCAGCGCCAACCTGGCCCGTTACGACGGTATCCGCTACGGGCTGCGCGTCCCCGGCGACAACAATATCGAGCTCTACAACCGCACCCGCGCGCAAGGCTTTGGCGCCGAGGTCAAGCGCCGGATCATGCTCGGCACTTTCGCGTTGTCGAGTGGCTATTACGACGCCTACTACCTCAAGGCGCAAAAAGTGCGAACGCTGATTCGTCGTGATTTCGAGCGCGCCTTCGAGCGCTGCGACCTGATCGCGACGCCGGTCGCGCCGACCACCGCCTTCAAGCTGGGCGAGAAGATGGCTGACCCGTTGCAGATGTATCTCTCGGACATCTTCACGATCTCGGTAAACCTGGCCGGCCTCCCCGGCTTGTCGATTCCGTGTGGCTACGACAGCGGCGGGATGCCGATCGGCTTGCAACTGATCGGCCCGCCCTTTGACGAGGAGACGATGCTGCGCGCGGCCGACGCCTACGAAACCTCCGGCGCGCTCACCCGCCGCCCCCCGGCGGTCTGACAATTAACGAGCACAAACCATGACCACAGAAACCTACGAAGCGGTAATCGGACTCGAAGTTCACGCCCATCTGGCGACCAAATCGAAACTGTTCTGCGGATGCCCCAACGGCTTCGGCGCCGGTCCTAACGAGAACGTCTGCCCGGTATGCATGGCGATGCCGGGGGTGCTGCCAGTGCTGAATCGCGCCGCGGTCGAGCTGGCGATCCGGATGGGTATCGCGGCGAATTGCGACGTCCGGCATTACTCCGTCTTCGCCCGCAAAAGCTATTTCTATCCCGACCTGCCCAAGGGCTATCAGATTAGCCAGTATGACGAGCCGCTCTGCGTCGGCGGCCATATTGATATTCCGGTCGACGGTGGCAAGCGGCCGATTCGCTTGGTCCGTATCCACATGGAGGAGGACGCCGGCAAGAATATTCATGAAGGCGACGCCAGTCTGGTCGACTTCAACCGCTCGGGCGTGCCGCTGGTCGAGATCGTGAGCGAGCCGGATATCCGCTCGGCGGCAGAAGCGGCCGCCTATCTGCGCGAGCTGCGCAAGACGCTCCGCTATGTCGGTGCGTCCGAGGCGCGGATGGAAGAGGGCAACTTCCGCTGCGACGTTAATATCTCGGTGCGGCCGGTCGGCACCGAAAAGTATGGGACAAAGACGGAGATCAAGAATCTGAACTCGATCCGGTTTGTCGAAAAGGCGATCGCGCACGAGGTCGCGCGGCAAATCGCGACGATCGAGGCGGGTGGCCGCGTCGCCCAGGAGACCCATCTGTGGGATCCCGTGCGTGAAGAGACCCGCCCGATGCGCTCGAAGGAGTTCGCCAATGACTATCGCTATTTCCCCGAGCCTGATCTGCCACCGCTGCGCGTCACGCCCGACCTGATCGAGCAGGTCAAGGTATCGATGCCCGAATTACCCGCCGCGCGCCACGCCCGGTACGTCCGCGAACTCGGTCTCAACGATTACGAAGCGGGCGTGCTGACCGAGGATCGCGAAATCGCGGATTACTTCGAGACCGTCGCGGCGGGGCTCAAGAATCGCAAGAGCGCCGTCAACTGGGTAATGACCGAGGTCTTGCGCGTGGTCAACGAGCGCGGCCAGACCCTCGCCGAAGCGGCCCCGCCCGCCGTCGAAACCGGCGCGCTGCTCAAGATGGTCGAGGACGGCGCGATCAGTCTCAACGCCGCCAAGACCGCGTTCGCCGCGATGTGCAAGTCCGGAACCGGCGCCGTGGCCACGGTCAACCAGCTCGGCCTGATTCAGGTTTCCGACGAAGCCGCGATCGCGGCCGTATGCGATCGCATTATCGCCGCCGAGACGGCCAAGGTCGCCGGGTATCGCGCCGGTCGCGACAAGCTGTTCGGCTTCTTCGTCGGGCTCGTGATGAAGGAGATGGGCGGCAAGGGCAATCCCCGGATAGTCAACGAACTCCTCAAGCGCAAACTCGCGGGGTAAGGCCGCGGTGGCTCAGTTTGGTTTTGCCCTAGACCCATTATCGTGGGAATCCGGGATTCGTCGCGGAGTCTACCCTCGAGGAGCACAGCGACAAAGGGCTCAGAATGACAATGCTACTTTCTGTACTGAATCTCCTGTTTTGTCATTCTGAGCGTAGCGAAGAATCCCGGAGACTGCGATATACGAACGGAAGAATACCCCACCTAACCTCTTCCTAGTCACGTGTCCCGCAACCTATTTGACTCATTGCCCGCGCTCTTGTCCTACGCCTCTCCCTGGTCAGGAGAGCTTTGCATAACTGCCGAACCGAGCCGAACGCCCCTTGGTGTCATCCTGAGTGCAGCGAGCAACGCGAGCGAAGTCGAAG
>JBKQPD010000288.1:0-3420 GCA_052145175.1 Binataceae bacterium (SeqCode)
GTGCAGACTCGAACAGCATTAGGAGTTTTCGAGCCGGAGAGCAATGCTCTCAGAAGCGGCAATTTTATCGAGGTCGTTTGGGGAAATCGGGCGCTGATGCCCCTACGTCGGCCAAGGCTTGGGAAGCGAATGAGTAGTCCGCTTGTGTCAGGCCAATGAGGGTCGGGCAGACGGGGTGGTGGGGAGCTGCGTTTGTACGAGCTAATCGAAGCGGTTGGTGCCGGTTAATCCTTCATGCCTTTCTTTGCGGACGCCATCGATTTGTTGGCGGCTTTGGTCGGATTTCTTCCGTCAGATAATGAGCCGCGGCAACCCATTGTTAACGATGTATTGTTCGCATTGCGGCTTTTAACTGCATGAACATGGAAACGGCGTAGGTACAACCTAGTATGGCAAAAACAGGATTAAGGGACTGTGCCCAGGAATCTAAATGGCGTCGGCGGCGCTGTCCGCCAGTCGGCGCCCGCTGCCGAGCCGTCGAGCGCCGCTGAGGAGAGATTCCGCGCGCAGGGCCGGCTGTTCGACATCGCCGTCAATAACATGTCGCAGGGCCTCGTTATGTTCGATACGGCCGAGCGGCTCTTGGTATGCAACCGTCGTTATCTCGAAATGTATGGCCTCTCGCCCGCGGTCGTGAAGCCCGGCTGCACCTTGCTCGATCTGCTGCGGCATAGGATCGCAAACGGGACATTTAGTCAGGACCCCGCCGAATATCGGGCTGACCTGCTGACCACGATCAGGGACGGGCGGACCATTCGGAGAATCACGGAGACGGGCGACGGGCGCGTCATCGCGTTAGTCAACCAGCCGATGGAAGGTGGCGGTTGGGTGGCAACCCACGAGGACATCACCGAACGGCGGCAAGCGGAGAGAGACCGCGACCGTACCAAAGCGTTTCTTGATACGGTCATCGAGAACGTCCCGGTGACGCTCCTTGTCAAAGACGCCCGTGACCTCCGCTACGTGCTGGTCAATCGGGCGGCCGAGGACCTGTGGGGACTGCCACGCGCCGAGCTGATCGGCAAGAATTCCCACGATCTGTTCGCGAACGACCATGCCAACGTGATTGCTGCGCGCGACGCCGCAGTGCTCCAATCTGGCTACCAAGTATCCATTGAAGAGCACGAAATGCATACGCCGCGCAACGGCACGCGGCTCGTCAGCAGCAAGCGCGTTGCCATTATGGGCTCGAACGGAGAGCCCGAATATCTTCTCGGCGTCATCGAAGACATCACCGAGAAACGGCACGCAGAGGCCCGCATCGCCCACCTCGCTCATCATGACCCACTGACCGATTTGCCAAACCGGGCGGCCTTCAAACAGCATCTCGACGCCGCTCTGGTGCGCGCGAAGCAGTCTGGCGAATCCGTCGCGCTGCTTGCCATCGACCTTGACCGCTTCAAAGAGGTCAACGACGTCTTTGGCCATTCGGTCGGCGATGCACTGCTGTGCGAGGTCACGGCGCGCATGAAAGATGCGGCCCAGGGAGAATTTATCGCGCGGCTTGGCGGGGACGAATTCACCGTAATCTGCGAAAGGGGGCCACAGCCCGCGACGGCGGAAATCCTGGCGGAGCGGCTGCAAGCGGCTGTCTCCGGCGAGATCAGCATCGACGGTCACCAATTGCGAATCGGACTGAGCATCGGAGTCGCCATCTTTCCGACCGACGGCACCGACGCCGCCGTGCTTCTGGGCAATGCGGACGCAGCCCTCTACCGGACCAAGGCGGACGGCCGCGGAACAGTGCGCTTCTTCGAGGCCGATATGGACAAGAGACAGCGCGAGCGTCGGGCGTTGCAGCGTGATCTGCAAGGTGCCGCGGAGCGCGGCGAGCTTTGCATTCACTACCAACCGCAATCCCAAGTCGGGGCTGGCGTGATCGGTTTCGAGGCCCTGGTCCGTTGGCACCATCCGAGCCGGGGCATGATAGCGCCCAACACCTTCATTCCACTGGCGGAAGAGAGTGGGCTCATCATTTCGATTGGCGAATGGATTTTGCGCGAAACGTGCCGAGAAGCGGCCTCGTGGCCGCAGCCGCTACAAATCGCCGTCAATCTCTCCCCGGTCCAGTTCCAGCATGGCGATCTGCCCGCGATGGTCCACGCGGTGCTGCTGGAAACCGGGCTTGCTGGCAGCCGCCTTGAGCTTGAGATCACGGAGGGCGTGCTGATCGGCGATTTTTCCCGCGCGCTCTCTATTTTGCGCAGACTTAAGGCGCTCGGTGTGCGCATCGCCATGGACGATTTTGGCACCGGCTATTCCTCGTTGTCCTATCTGCAATCGTTTCCATTCGACAAGATCAAGATCGATCAGTCATTTGTGTTGGATCTCGACCGCTCTTCCCAGTCGGCCGCCATCATCCGCGCCGTGATCGGGCTGGGGCGGGGTCTCAAGCTTCCAGTGATCGCGGAGGGGGTCGAGACCGCCGAACAACTCGCATTCCTCGCCGAAGAAGCCTGCGACGAGGTCCAAGGTTATCTGATCGGGCGGCCGCTCCCGATCGAAGAATACGCCGATCTCATCGGCCGTCCGTCGAGCAAGGCCCGAATCTCTTCCGTGGCGCGCTGACAACCTAGCCTCCTTAGTCGGAGGGTCTGGCCTAAATTTTCGCGAATAATAGTAGCGACGGAAGATTCGCTTGGCAGAATATGGAGTGGTTGAGGGTGCTTCAGATGTTGCAGTTTTGCCGCAGGTGAAAACTAAATAACAGGGTGGCGTTGGACTACGCTAGACGAACGCAGTCTGTTCACGTAGGGGCTCAGGTGGCTGGCGTGTGTGTCCGGGACCTAAAGTGGTCCCAGCGCAATCATTGAGCCCGTCTACCACCACGGCCCGGCGCCCCACAGCCGGGCCGACCATTCAAAGACATTCCATTCTGCGAAGCCATTGGAATCTGATTCACCACTGCTCGTAGCCAGAAGGCCAACCGAGCGTGCGATGTTAGGGTGTGGTCGGCGATGCCCAGTCGGATTCGAACGAAGGCCGCACGGGTGCGAGGGCCGGCTGTCGGAGGCGCTGCCTACTCAGGAAAATCGAAAATGGGGTGCACGGAGATTGGAAGCGGTGTGGCTCACGGATTTTGGGAGGCCGGGGGCGAGTGGGCCGCGGGGTTGAGCGTCCGTTGGGGTGTTGGATGTCGGGCGGCGCGCGGGAGGGAGACCCGTCACACGAACGGCGATTGGAGGTGCTCGGAACGGAGTTTCTCCAACAATGTTTTGAGAGCTTCTTTTCCGGCCCTAACGGCCGTCGCCACGGTCTCGAAGTAAAGCGGCGACTGCTCTATCGAGTTTGCCCTCCCCGCGCGATAAATCTCCCACCTCCACGGTTTTGGAGGGCGCGCCCTACGCTTTACGACAACTGAGTAATCGGCTGGGTCGAACGGCGACATGACAAATCGAAACATATGCGTCGCAGCTCGCG
>JBKQPD010000289.1:0-5580 GCA_052145175.1 Binataceae bacterium (SeqCode)
AGCCAACGAGACGCCAAAGACGTGGCGGGAAGGGATTCAGGTCCCACTTCAGCGCAAAAACACCCAACAGCTTGCGATGTTTTGTGTCGCGGACGCTTTTCGAGGACGAGCGGACTCGCGCGGCGAGGGGCCGCGCGGCCGAGGATGTCCCGAAGCGCCATGTAATGATGACGCGTCCTCGATACAGCCAGCCGCGTGCGCCTCGCCTTCGCCGCCGCTTGTGCCGAAGCCGAGCTGTTCTACCGCCGGACCCGCGAACGTCGGGGCATCCGCCCAGTCCGCCCGCTTCCTCCCCTGTCAATCGCCCGAGCGAATGGGCAAAGCAAAGTCGTCGGCGAGTATCCTAAATGATGCGAGCGTAGGCGTTACTTGGTAGTCCAATCCTCGGGAATAAGCTTCTGACCCCGCCGCCACCTCTCGATGGTCGCATTTTCAAACCACTCTTCCCTTAGGTCGGCATGGTCCATCACAATGATCTGGAGATCGGGTGCAAGCTCGCCGGCTACTCGGGCCACAAGCGCAAAAAGCTGGCGGACGGCCGCCTTGTCCTCGTCGCCAAGCCCATCGACCGAGCCCTCATCGGTGTCCCTATCGGGCGGGTAGTGCGCTTGGGATGGCTGATCCAGGATCAGGAAAGCCGGCACCGGCCGTCGCTTCTGTCGGAACCACCTGTGTAGTGCGAGGTGCGCCAGCACATGGTAGCCGACCCAGTTCTCCCCGCTACCCATCCGCTGCAGCGGCACTGGACCATCGAGGGTGTCGGCCACGACCGTGAGATTCTTGATATCGAGGCGCAACTGGCTTCCCTTGTGCTCAAGATCGAGATCGGCAGAGTAGTCAGTCATGTAGCGGCCGATGATATTGAGGTAGGCCTCAATCCTCTCACGGACGGTCTCGGCGTCCACTTCCTGTTCGAGGAGTGTGACGCGGGAGCGCGCCGCTTCGACGGCCTTCGTTAGCGCTGACCCGTCCCGCGCTCGTAATGCCGTCTCAAGATACTGGCTGATCTTGCCGATTGTACGGGCTTGGAGAATGAAGTTGTCCTGCTGCGCCTGCAGAATCTCGTTTTCTCGGACGCGGGAGCTGATGAGCTGCTGGTTCTCGCGAAGGCGGTCCTCAAGCTGATTTTCCTCGCGCTGCAAGGCCGCGAGACGAAACTGGAGTCGTGGGTTCTCGGCTTCGACGGCTTCGAGCTGTTCGCTGATGTCCCGCAGCGACTGCGTCACCTGGGCCACGGAGGGGACGGGAGTTTCGAGCCAACTCTCGCACAAGGGGCAGTGACGCCCATCTTGATCCTCATGCTTGAAAAGTCCAACCGCACTAAGTCGGGCGCGTTGCTCCTTCGCCTCCCGTTCATAACCTGTGCTTTCAGAATTGAAGAGACGCGTCGAACGGATCTCAGCCTTCACTGCTTCAAGTTCAGCCCGCAGGCCCTGGCGCTCCACCCGCAAGGCTGCCAAGGCGTCAGCACCGTCGCCGACGATCATCTCGTCGCGTATGACGTCATCGCGAGTCGCGTCCTGCAGGACAGTCATCATGTCTTCGTAACTCGAAGCAGTGCGGCGTTCGTCGATCAGTCCGACCTGCTTCGCCTCCTCAAACAGTGCCCGAGCGCGTGGGAAGCTGTTTGTATCGAGGTCGTCGGCTTCGCGCAGCTGACGCTCGAGCTGTCGCAGGTGTCGACGTGCAGCGTCGAGCTGAGCCTGCTTGAGCAAACGATCTTCGTCGATCGCGCCAAGGAAGTAAGGCAGCGTGTCTTTGATCGCTTGAGCAACGAAGTTATCGCCCTGCCGATGAAACAGAATATTTTTGCTGTCGATCTCGTCCTGGTCCTGGAGGGAGAAGACGAGCGCATGCCGGATATTCGCCTCAAGCGGCACCCTCGTCTGACCGAGGGGGGGCCTATGCTCGTTCTCACTGATTCCGATCGCCGCCGCCAGGAACCTTTCCGCCGCCTCTACAGTGGTATTCTTGTGAAGGCCGTCGAGTGGCGGTGGCGTCACCTCGCTTCCACGTTCGAGGTAGATGTCCCCGCTCGTTCGTTCACCTGGACCAGGATTGCGTCGCGCGATGAAAATCTGGCCATCGCCGAGCTGGAAAACCACCGAAAACCAAGCGACGTGCCGGCGGATGACACCTTCCGCCACGTAGCACTCACCTCGCCCGGTGCAATAGTCGATAATGTCGATGAGAGCTGATTTGCCGGTCTTCGAAGCGCCGGTGAGAATGTTCAGCGCACCCGGGCGGAACGTCAGCCTGCGAGTTTCGCCGCTGTGGTTGTAGAGGACGACCTTCGCGATTTGAAGAGTCATGGGCTCACACCCCATGCGGCAAGGATTGTCGCTGCAGTACCGGCAGCTGCGAGCCAACGGCCGAGGAAAGCCGCGCGATCGACGCATTCGCGAGCCTCCAGAGTAAATAGATCGGTTTTCTTTTCCGTCGTCGAGACCTTCTTCCTGCCGACCAGTAGCCCGCCTCCATCCGCCAGAACCAGAGCGCCATAACCAACTCCGAACATAACCGCCTCCTGACTGAACGGCTTAAGCCGCCGAACCCGGGCCGGGAAATCGACCAGTTGCTCCCTGTTCTCCTGCAGCCATGGAAGGAGTGCCGTCACAGTGGAGCCCGGCAGTGCCTCGCGAGTTCCTCGGTGCATGATGATTGGCAGCACCAAAAAAACGAGTGCGAACGGCATTTGTCGGCCCCCGGCTTTCTTGGTGAAGTCCCCGACCGTCTTCGTCATCAGCGTCGCGGAGAATGCCGGATTGAATAGGTTCGCTTCTTCGACGGGGCGATTAGCCCAAGGCTGCATAAAATAACGCTGGAGCTCAGGCATCGTTGGCGTCCGCCGGGGTGTGCGTTGCATGATCTGGATGCCAGCCGACGGCGTGGCGGTTAGCGAGCATGTGAAAGCTGCCGTGTGTCAAGAAGCGCTGCCGGACCGACCGCAGAGGGAAGTCTGCTTCGGTTTCGGCCCACTTGAATATCTTCTGTCCAGCCTGAACTTTTTCTGCGTCCGAGCAACCGTCCTCAAGCTCGTCCTTGGCAGCCTCAAACCGCGGCTCCCACGCCTCGACCAGTTCGCGCTCGTAACTCTCGATCTCGCCGTCGACTAGCAGATCCTCTCGCGCCCACCTCGAACGCTGCTCGTACGCCCGGTAATAATCGCGGATGGCGAGCTCAACGCGCTTGGCACCGACCGCGATGAGGCGCAATTGGCGAACGAACGGCCGCTTGTCGAGTTCGGCTATGACGGCCTCTGGCGGTGCCTTGTCGGCGTAGTCGACTGGGAGCGAGTCTCGACGAAAGCTCTCGCGAAGTTCGTCCATCTTGTCTTCGATCGCGGTCAATGGGATCGCGGCGAGGCCGGTCCCGGTCAGCGCGCCGATGACCGTGCCGAACCACCAGCCTTCGAGGCGCTCCAAGAACAGCGGAAGGTGGTTCTTCGCCACAGCATGACGCAACTCGTGGCTAAGTTCCTCGTGAACGTCGATGATGTTCGGCGATCCGTCCAGAACCAAAATCGCACGGAGCAAGCTGAGCCGCGCTTCCTGCGGTAGATCAAGGAATGCCTTGTAAGATTTCTTGTTCGTTTCGCTTTTGGAGGTAGTGGCGGCCGTGACTAACAGTTCGTGCGCCTTCTCCTCGTTGCGATCCCGCGCGCGAAGGTGACCGGCCGCGCTCCCATCCGGCGCCGCGCCAGTCGTCATCAAGACGAATGAGGTTGAGAATGGGGCCTCCCCGTCTTGGGCAACGCGCTCGGCCCAAATCCGCAAGGTTTTCCAGAGGTCAGAACTCGCGTCGGTCAGTGTGCCCTTCTTCGACACATGGTGCTTAGCCTGGATAAGCTGAATCGGTTCGCCACCCTGCTCGAACGCGACATCATCGAAGCGTTCGATCGAGAGCTCGAGATTTGGAGTTTCCGCAATGGCACGGACGCCAGTAAAGAGTGCCAATCGACATTGGTATAAATAACCGGTTGCCGAAGCTGTCGCGTCGTAATTACCAAGCCCGCTCGACATGCTCGCGCCGCGCTCTTTCCATAAATTTATCAACTATCTCTAGCAGAGATATGTGGTTCCTGCTAGCTGCCGATTGCCTGCGTGGCGAGCCGTCCCACGCCAACTCAAGCCATCGGTTCAGCTTCGGCGCGACAGAGTGGTCAAACTGAATGGCCGCGTCAGGTTTCTATCCGACATTGAACTCGTGGGTGGTTAAGGTCCGGTTCCGGCGCTCTCCGACCCCTTGCACCGCTAGGATTGCGTCGCCTACTGGGGTAGACCGGGCATGCGGTCGAGGTTCCGGCAATGCTGGGCTTGGCGCACAGCGAAAATTTGCACATGACCCACTCGACGCGTCTTATTCGATAATGGGTGCAATTTCTCACAGCGCAGTCGCGAGTTCCCGCCCGATTTCTCGGGCGGGGAGTTGGCGTCGATCAGCTCAATCGCCGTTGGCCTTGCGACCGCGCGACCAGATGAGGGTGTAGCCTTCGCCCTCTTCGTCTTCGAAGAGATTGGCGTAGATTGGAGCAGTGAATCTCGGATCGTCGAGTTTGACCGAGAGATAATCGCGGCCTTCGGTCGAGCGCTTCGACCAGGCGGCGCCGATCTCCGCGCGGCCGACGTAGACGCGGTAGCTTGGAGCATTGTCGTTGGTCCGGTTGGCCTCGGGGACGATGCGCACGCCCCTGGCCTGGACGCTGAGCGTCACGATCTCGCCTTGGAACTCGTTGCCGGACTTTTTGAAAGAGCCGATGTTCGCCATGGTAGTTCTCCTGTGATCTGCTGTCTTCAAGCCCGCGCCCATCGCGGCCTCGATGGCGATCGAAAGGCCGAAGGCGATCGGCGACGCACCCGCCTCCGGGCCGAAGCAAAGCGGAGGACGGCGGAGCAGCGAGTTTCTTGCCTCGCGAGGAATGACGCCAACGGCGTCAGGGGAAGAAAGTCGATGCGCAGCCGTTGCGTCCAAGACGATCGAGGCGCAGCCGTCCTTCGGCCAGATCAAGCCATAAGAGAGGCCTCGGTGGTCGCGCCTGGCCGGACAGCATTCTCGAACAGGAGATATGACGGATATCGGACTGCTCGCACAAGACGACCGGCACTCCATGCGAAGGAAAAGAAACGCTGGCGCGCAGAAAGGCGACCCCTGCATCGCCGGATCCACGGACGACCGTGCTCGCGTCGCGGATCATGACGCTTCGGTTGCAACAAAGGCCGCCGCTGTTCGATCGAAATGCTCCGCAGGGCCGCCCCTTCGAGGTCACGGTCGACGATCAGGCACGCGCTCGATGCGCCCCTTCGAGAGATGACGAAGCGAGCGTTCACCCGTCTCTGCTCGCCGACGCAAAGGGCTGAGAAGGCGAACCAGCCACGCCTCGCCGCTCCATGTTCGGCGCGGGCGGGCGCCTCATGCGCGCCCAGACTGTTCCGCCGACCACGACTGCGCCTGTAAATGCAAAAGTCTCTTGCCAACCTTGGGACGCCGCGCCGAGGTGGGCGAGACCGAGAGTTGCGTGATAACCAGCGACAGTGGCCGGCACGGCGAAGAGGAGAGCAATTGCTGCGCGCATTCCCGCAG
>JBKQPD010000290.1:0-2977 GCA_052145175.1 Binataceae bacterium (SeqCode)
CTCGAATAGTGCACCGGGCTATCTACGGCAGGAAAATTCGGCCATATTTCGGCCTTACCCTCCAGGCATCGGTAAACCAATAGGCCAATCGACTCATATCGCATCGTAGGGTCCGTGATTGCAACCCTACCAGTCAATGCGCACAGCGCGTTGTGATATCGAACAATGCTCTCGAGCGGGTGGTCATCTACATCAAAGGAAGCGTCGTTGGCGCTCTGCCCATCCCCCACACGAGCAAACTTAATAAGGTGAAGAAATCCAAAGACAAACCCTGGGTACATCATGTGGATGTTCACACAGTCGCCCGGGGCCTCCTCCATCCGGTTGGTGAGATTTCGAAATGCGTTCCCGGTGCTCTTGACCGAAATGCCCAAGGCAGGACCTATCCCGGGCGGCAAGACTGCAACGTCGAGGTTCTTGTACTTCATTCCCCCTAGAACACTCTGTTCCGTACTGCTCTTAGCCTCTTCCGAATAGGCCAATCCGTAGGCATTGCCTGGCCCAGCTTTGCTTGCCATCGCGGGGCGCGGATGAATCCATCCCGGAGGAAAACCTCCTTCAACAACCAACCTGTCTGAGCAATGAGCATGCACGAGTTTAATGTGCTGGCCCGATTGTGTCTTCGCGTCGCCGCACAGGGCACCCAGCGAGTGCTCAAGCGTGGCGACGGGAATCTGCACTATAGGTGCTTTCGCCATTGTTCCATCCTCGCTGCAGCTTCGCGCAGAGAGACACACTCGGCTTCTGTCAGGCCCATCTCTTTTCGCAGGAGATGACGATCGAAAAGATCGAAATCTCGATCTCTTGGGGTTGTCAAGTCGCGACTACATTGATTGAAAAGCATTTGTGCGTGCGATGCGCTAGGGGCAACCACGAGAATGCGCTCTGCCTCCGAGGGCTCGACCTTGAAGAGCCCACCGCCAAGCGCATGCCCTTCCATCTCACAACTCAGTCTGGTCAACGAGTTACGCCACGCCGCTGCGTAAGAATTCGGATCGCAGCCCTTCAGGAACCGCACAAGATGAATCGTATTCGGAGCAACAAGACCCGCCGCATTCGTTACGAGCCGGGGCATTTCGCCCGACATGTAGGACAAGAATGCGTCGGCCACACGCACATGAGGCACAACGTACCAGAACCTCCTGGTCCTGCACTTATAGCGATCCGACACACTACTTATCTCGCCTTGGTACAAATAGCGCTGGACGGAAACAGGCAAAGAGCCTTTGGGAACGGCCGGCAGCGCCAGCAGATGCACCTTTTCACCGGCTTTCAGCCTAGAGGTCCATTGGTCCCGACGAAACGCGATTCCTTCGACATCCCGAAGATTCAACGCCGCAGCCCGGAGAAATTTGTCGCCGATTTTCCATTGCCTGCGCTCGTCATCTGATAAATGGAAAAAGTCGTTTGCGCCCGTAACGTACCCAATGCCAACGTCGGCAACCTCACCGAGCCTTCGCACACGGGGATGCACGGCGAGTGTTTCGTAGAGGGAGCGTACCGCGTCCGGTAGAAGGTAGTGGCTCAGACGAAACTTACCACCCTCAATCGCGCCGCAATCGACAGTCCTCGTCTCCCCCGTACCACTTTGCAGATTATCTGCTGAGGTAACAGTGAACTCGCGGCAGACCTCTCCATAGCCATCGCAGAATAGCAACACAGTGCTTTGGCCGAGTCCGTCGAAGAGCTTGTCCCTGAACATCTGGATTGCGACACTCTTGAAATGCCGAACTAGGTACTTCAATACCTCGCGGGCATACATAGCATGACCCAATTCCGAAGGCATCACCATCGCCAGGCGTCCGCCGGGACGGAGAAACCGAGCGGAATGCACAACGAACGGGGCCCATGAAGCGGCTAGACGAGGTAATTGGACTCCCGCTTCCATCGCTCGCGTGTGCGCTTTGGAGGTTGAATCACCATTGAAAGTTTGGTAGCGAATGTACGGAGGGTTCCCAACTACACAGTCGAACGCTGGCAGAGACTGCGGAGTGAGGTCGAAGAAATCGCTCAGGACTAATCTGGCGTTGCGCACCCGTTGACGCGATTCTCGTAATGCATCTGCAGAAACATCGATGCCATGCAACCGGAACGAAGAGGAGCCGAACTGAGCTAACCTGGCCGAAGCGGCTGCCAGGAAGGCACCATCTCCGCAGCTGGGATCGAGGACGACCGCATTGCGATCACGAATCGCCCATTCCACAAGGCGATTCACAGCGGATTCTTCGGTATAGAAGGCACCCAACGCCTTTGGCTCCGGCCTTTCCTTTCTGGCTGCGAGCCCACTCATGATTTCCACTCCTCCATCATCCTACGGAAGTCGCGGAACAGATAGTGCGAATCGTGCGGCCCCGGCGCGGCCTCCGGATGATACTGCACGCTGAACAGCGGCAGCGTCTTGTGCCGTAGTCCCTCCAGAGTGTTGTCGTTCAGGTCCACGTGCGTCAACTCCACTTCATTCGCGTTGATCGAATCCGGATCGACGGCGAAGTTGTGATTGTGCGCGGTAATCTCAACCTTCCCGGTTGTATTGTTGCGCACCGGATGGTTGCCGCCGTGGTGGCCGAACTTCAGCTTGTAGGTCTTGCCGCCTAGCGCCAGCCCGGTAAGCTGGTGGCCCAGGCAGATGCCGAAGACCGGCACGCGCCCCAGAAACTTGCAAATTGCGCGTACCGCATATTCCACCGGCTCCGGATCACCCGGCCCGTTCGACAGAAAAACCCCGTCTGGCTTCAGCTCCAGCACATCCTCCGCCGTGGTCTCCGCCGGAACCACCGTCACCCGGCAGCCCTCCCGCGTCAGCATCCGCAGAATATTCTGCTTGATCCCGAAGTCGTAAGCCACGACGTGCAGAACCCCTTTGCTCTCATCCTCAAGAGCCCCCGGCAGCAGCGGATCGCCGCTTTGGTTGCGGCTGTCGGCCGAGTCAAACTGATAAATGCTCTTGGTCGAAACCACCCGCGCCAGGTCCGTCCCA
>JBKQPD010000291.1:0-19530 GCA_052145175.1 Binataceae bacterium (SeqCode)
TGCGGGTCCTCCTCAGAACCCCACACACAGAGTAGGTGCAGTATCGAGGATTGATGGAACTACCAACCTGGCGGCCACCGGCAAAAATAGTTGTCGTCGATCGGCAAAAATAGTTGACGCTGAACAAATATGACGTCCACGCCAATGTATCCGCACGGAATCTCGGTCCGCATCAGGCCGTGGTGATCTGGTTGCCGCTCGAGTCGTCCACGGAAGTGTTCGTGATCGGGCCGAATGCAACTGCCTGGCATGAGCTGCCGGAGGGAAGGCGCGTTCTCCAGCGCCGCGTGGCTGCAATCCGCGAAGCCATCAAAGAGGCGGCATCGTCGATTAGCGGTGCGAGCCAACCCCATCTCGCGACTTTTCCAACCGACGAGGCAAGGGCGCTCTACAAAGGCCTGTTCGCGCCGCTGGAGGCGGATCTTCACAACGTGACGCATATTTTCTGCGCACAACTTGGTGTGACTGGCGGTTTGCCCCTGCATCTCTTACGCACCGACGCGGCAGGCGGTGACGCCACGCCGGCGTGGCTCGGCGACCGTTTCGCAATCACGCGGATGCCGGGCTTGCTCAATCCCGTCCTGCTTTATGGCGCCGCACAGGGCAGGGCTCGGTCGCGTCGGCTGCTGGCCGTGGGAGCGCCGACGAATCCCGGCGCGGCTGCGATCCTAAACCTGGCGGCCTTGCCTAACGCGCCCGACGAGATGTGTCAGTGCCGAGAGTAAATGTCAGCTGAATGCCGACGCAAAATGTCCCTCCTAACCGGCAACCGCGCTAGCTTCCGAGGAGTTTGCGAGAACGACTCGGAGGTAGGCGGCGGTGCTGCGGAAGAGGGACTGGCTGATGATTCAGGAACGGATTGAGCAAGGCGTATACGTCAAGGACATCGCGGCAGAACTGGGTGTTCATCCGCGCACGGTAAGCCGCGCGTTAAGAAGCGGGGGATCGCCGCCGGGGCGGCGGCCGGCGGCGCGCAAGAGCAAGCTCGACCCTTACAAGGCGACAGTGGATGCGCTGCTCGGGGCAGGGGTGTGGAACGCCCAGGTGATCCTGCGGGAGCTTCAGGCGGCGGGCTATGCGGGCCGGAGCAGCATCCTGCGCGATTACATTCGACCGAAACGGCCGCTGCGCGCGGCACGGGCCACGGTGCGGTTCGAGACCGCGCCGGGCCGGCAGTTGCAGAACGACTGGGGCAAGTATCGCACGCTGGTGGGCGGGCGCGAGCAGGAGGTGCACTTCGCGGTCAACACGCTGGGCTATTCGCGCCGCTTCCATTTCGTGGCGACGCGGAGTGAGGACGCGGAGCACACCTACGAGACCTTGATCTTGAGTTTCGAATACTTTGGCGGGGTTACGGCTGAGGTCCTGGTCGACGGTCAAGCCGATACCTGAGGCTGTGGATTTTTACGCGGAGTGGCCGAGGGGGTGTCCCCCTCGCGCTCCCCGAGGCAAACACAACCAACCCGGAGGGGGGAATTTCAACTGATAATTGGGGGACTTTCGGATGATTATTGACAGTCCGACAACTCCGGCTGGTCGGCCGGCAAATCCGCCAGCATCCGCCGCAGCGCCGCGCCGCCCTGGGCCACCACCACGCCGCGCTCGTGCAGCAAGGCGCGCAGCTGGTTGGCCCAGGCGGTGGCCTGCTTGACCAGCAATGTGCGCAGCCGATGCAGCGCCAGCACGTCCTGCTGCGCCACGCTCTTGACCGCCACCGCGCGCAACTGGGGCCGGGTGACGGCCTCGCAGACCGCCGCCGCGTCGTTGGCGTCGTGCTTGGGCCGTGCCGGTAGGGTGCCACCTGCACCGGACGCAAAAGCTTCACCGTGTGCCCCAGCCGCGTCAGTGCCCGCGCCCAGTGCTGCGCGGCGGCCGGGGCTCAGCCGTCGATGGGCGCGGTGGGCGACGGCTTCGACAACGCCAGGTGCGAGAGTTTCTTTGCCACGCTCGAATGCGAGCTGCTCGCGCGCCGGCGCTTCAAGACCCAGGTCGAGGCGCGCCTGGCGGTCTTCGATTTCATCGAGGGCTGGTACAACCTTCATCGCCGTCATTCCGCGCTGGGCTACCTATCGCCGATTGCCTACGAACGCGTGCATCGAGATCAGGCGGGGCAGACTATGCGGAGCTCGACCGCTCTACGCACCGCTTGGCGGCCAAAAAACTCGGCCGCCGACGCGGCGCACGGCGCCGCCGTCTCGGTTCCAGAACCTATGGGCTTTTCGTCCCCAGCCTCAAATCGGGTGAAGGCCGGAGCCGAAAAGCTGCTATCAGACCAATGCCAATAGGACACTTTCAGCAACGCTAAACCAACCAACTAACTAAGCCCATCACCGTCAACCGAAACGGGTTAGGTCCAGCCACGAGGAAGACTGGCAAGGTTAGGGGCAAAGAGCAAAGTGCAGCGGAGCAGCTGAAACTGCCATTGCGAGGGCTGGCGCGTGAAGCAGCTGTGGGACATGGTGGTGCTATCGGGATTCGCGTTCGTGGAGGAAGAACTGGAGGCCGAACGTACAGCGCTGTGCGGCGCCCGATACGCACATCAGGAGCAGCGCCAGGCGGTGCGCGCCGGACACGGTGCCCAGTTCCTTGGTTTTGGGCGGCCGCCGGATAGATATCCAGCGGCCGCGCGCTCGCAGCGGCGAGGGACACGAACTGAGCTTGCCAAGCTGGTGGGCGTGGAGTTCATGGGATCCTCTGGATGAACGGGCCTTTGAGCAGATGGTGGTCGGAGTTTCCACCCGTCGCTATGCGCGCTCGCTGGAGCCACTGCCGCAAGAGGTCGGGGTCCGCGGCATCAGCAAAAGTGCGGTGAGCGAGCGGTTTGTAGTTGGCACCGAGCGTCGGCTGGCCGAACTGATGCGGCGCGATTTGAGCGGGCTCGGTCGTCCTGCTAATCGATGGGGTGCACTTCGCCGACCACGTCGTGCTGGCAGCGGTCGGCATCGACGTCAACGGCACCAAACACCCGCTGGTGCTTAGGGAAGGAGCGACCGAGAACGCCGCGGCGTGCAAGGAGCTGTTGGCCGATCTGATCGAGCGCGGACTTAATCCCAATCGCGCCATCCTGGTGGTGATCGACGGCGCCAAGGCATTACGCCGAGCGGTCATCGACACCTTCGGCGAACGCGCGGTGCTGCAGCGCTGCCACGCGCACAAGAAACGCAATGTCACCGATGCGCTGCCGGAGCGAATGCGGGCTTGGGTCCGCAACACGATGAACCAGGCCTACGCCACCCGCGATCCCAAACGTGCCCGCCGGCTGCTGGAGAATCTCGCCCACAAGCTGGAATCTGCCCACCCCGGCGCGGCCGCTTCATTGCGCGAAGGGGTGGAAGAAACTCTCACCATAATGCGCCTGCGATTGCCCGATAGCCTCGAGCGGGTGCTGTGTTCGCAACGCCCTAAAAATGATCCATTTTGGAGTGAACCCCGAAAGTTGGACAGGTAGGGTGCGATGGATTGGACCGAGCGGGCCGGCTTGGAGGAAAGTTGGCTATGGCACGGCATCGGCGGTTCAGTCTGGAATTCAAACGGCAGGTGGTCCTGGACTTTCTGGAGCGGCGGATGGGTCTGCGCGAATTGGCGCGCAAGCATAATTTGTCGCGCAACCTGCTCAGCCAGTGGGTGCGCAAGTACGAAACCGGACAGCTGACCGATGAAATCGTCGATGCCGTGCGTATCGCCGAATACGAAGGTAGATCGCGGAGCTGGAACCGTAAGGTCGGCCAATTGACGATGGAAATCGATCTGCTCAAAAAGGGGGCTCAGCTGGCACGCCGGCCGAACGTCGAGAACTACTCCATCGTCAGCGGCCCGCAGATTGCGCCACCGCGCGCGGATGTCGAACGATGAAGCTGGCACGTTCGACCTACTACTATCGCCCGCGCTGCCGGCGGCGCGGGAACAGGCCCTGCAGGAACGTATTAACAACCTGTGCGAGGAATTTCCGCGCTACGGCTATCGCCGGGTAACCCAGCAACTGCGCGCCGAAGGACTCTTGATCAACCACAAGGCGGTCGCGGGGATCATGCGCGAACGCCACCTGCAGGTGCGACCCTTACGCCGTTTCGTCCGCACCACTGACAGCGATCACGACCATCCGGTATTCCCCAATCGGGCGGCGGACTTCACGCCGACGGCAGCTAATCAGTTATGGGTCGCCGACCTCACCTACGTGGCCATCGCCGTGGGCTTCGTCTATTTGTATTCACCATTCGGATCGCGGCGGCCAGGGTGAATTCAAACGGTCGTCGCAACATCTCAAGAAGGGAAAGTGCGATGGCTATTCAAAAGCGCCGTTCCGATCGGTGCGGACGAGCACGGTTGCGTTCGCCGGGCCGGCCTCCGGCGGCACGGCGAGAGAACTATCAGCGGTTTTGGGCGTCGATTGCAGCGGGCCGTTCAACCGCGGACGCTGCTCTCGACGCCGGAGTGTCGCCCGCCGTGGGTGGCCGGTGGTTCCGGAGGGCGGGCGGTATGATACCGGTCCATTATACGCAGTCTTCAAAGCCCCTGTCGGGGCGCTATCTGGCGTTTGCCGAGCGCGAAGAGATCGCCATCTTGCGAGTTCAGGAGCATGGCGTTCGTGCGATTGCCCGCAAGCTTGGACGAGCCCCTTCGACGATCTCCCGCGAACTGCGCCGGAACGCAGCGACGCGTGGCGGCGGACTGGAATATCGAGCTACCACCGCGCAATGGCATGCTGATCGTTCGCTGCGCCGCCCCAAACCAGCCAAGCTGGTGGCGCATGAAGTCCTGCGCCGTTATGTCCAAGAGCGGCTTGCAGGTGCGGTCACGGCGCCCGATGGGGGAAAGATCACTGGGCCGAAGGTGACATGGAAAGGGCGGCGTTTCGGACCCAGGCAGCATCGGCGGTGGTCGCTGGCATGGAGTCCGGAACAGATTGCCCGGCGCCTGCCGCTCGACTTCCCCGATGATAATTCGATGCGAATCAGTCACGAGGCGATTTACCAAGCCCTTTACGTACAAGGCCGGGGCGCGCTGCGGCGCGAGCTAACCGCCTGCCTGCGCACCGGACGGGCACTACGCATGCCGCGCGTGCGAGTTCGCGGCAAGCGCAAAGCTTTCGTTTATCCCGAGATCATGATTAGCGAGCGCCCCGCGGAAATCGCTGATCGAGCGGTGCCCGGTCACTGGGAGGGCGATCTCATCCTCGGCCTCGACAGTTCGGCGATCGGCACGCTGGTAGAACGAACCACACGGTTCACTCTCCTGCTGCATCTGCCACGCATGGCGGCCTATGGCGATACTGCTCGGATCAAGAACGGACCGGCGCTTGCTGGTCATGGGGCTGAGGCGGTCCGCGAAGCTATCACGAGCACTATCATCACCTTGCCCGAGCGAATTCGACAATCCTTGACCTGGGATCAAGGGGCCGAGATGGCACAGCATGTCGACCTGCAGATCGACACGGGCCTGCAGATTTACTTCTGCGACCCACAGAGTCCATGGCAGCGCGGCACCAATGAGAATACCAACGGTCTGCTCCGCCAATACTTTCCGAAGGGCACCGATCTCAGTGCACATAGCGCGGATGACCTCGCGGCGGTGGCGCTGACGCTCAATTCACGGCCGCGCAAAGCCTTGGGCTGGAAGACTCCCACCGAAGCCTTGAACCAGTTTCTGCGAGCAGCTACACGAGATGTTGCGACGACCGTTTGAATCCGCTCAGTATGCCGCTGAACTCTATCGCGACACCCTGGCCGCCTTGGGCCTGCGCGGTTCGATGGGCCGGCGGGGTAACCCCTACGACAACGCCAAGGCCGAAAGCTTCATGAAGACGCTCAAGTGCGAACATGTCCACCTCAATGACTATCGGAGCTTTGCCGACGTCATCGAACAGCTGCCACGGTTTATCGACGAAGTTTATAACACCCGTCGCCTGCACTCAGCGCTCGGCTATCTGCCGCCGTGCAATTCGAAGAAAGATGGAACTCGGCCTCCGCGTGCACCGCTCGGCCAGCCCCCGGCGTGCTGGCCAGCGCGCTGCACCACGCGTCGTCCTCGGATCCAGCACCCTTAACGCTTTCCGCCTCGCCCCCAGATGGGTTGAAGGGCGGAGGCAGAAAGCTTTCAATCAGATAGTCAAACCCAGAGAGTCTCATGCCCGTACCGGCCCAATTCGCCATCGTTCTGCTGTCCAGCCCGAAGGGTTCACTCCACACTGGCCCCCTACGCGCCCCACACTCTTCTCTAGCTGGATCCGCCGGCTGGGTCGATTTTCCGCGAAGGTATTCCGACGGACCGCAGGGGAACATTGATCCGGCTTTCTCTTTGGCGAAGGCTAAAGCGCCGAAGGATAAGTCCGGCGGTGGCGAAGGCAGCCAAGAGTCCCGCCACCATACAATCGAGGAGAGTCCTGGGGCTATATTTCTTATCTGGCGCCGCTGGTGGATCCAGGACCCGGAACGCAAAGTCTGCTTCAACCTCGGCAATTTTCTTGCGCTCTACCTGTTTCGCTTCGAGACTGTAAAGCTCGGAACGCATCAACGGGTCCGACGTACTAAGCGCTTCTTCGCGGAGCGAAGCTATAGCCGCCGCCGCATCACGGATTGAGCGTGCGCGCAGTAAATCACGCAGGTCGTCGATATAGTAACCAAGAATTTGCTCAGCTTCCTTGGGGCTGCTCGCGGTGAAAGCAAGCTGCATGTTTCCAGTGCTGTGAGAATAACCGCAATCGAACCGGTCCAGCAGGATACCATAGGCCCGCCAATCCCGATTCGTCGAACTCGTCGGGAAGAAGTAATACACGATGCGCTGAAGCCAGGAAGCTTCGAACAACTCCGCCGCAAGCTGATGTCGTTTCCACAAAGCGGTATTGAAACTGAAACCACCCACAATCGCGGTGTATTCATCTGCATCATTTGAGCCTGTGCCCAGCGTGGCGGCCAAGCCGCCCATCTCGCCGACCGCGCCACCGCCGAGTCCCCCGAGAGACCCGGTGATTCTACCTTCAACGACGGAGGTGGAAATCGGGCGAAGGATTGCCGTCGAGTGGTACCATCTGGTGGCCAAAAAGTGGTCATATAGCGCGGTCGCGAGAGCCACAACAAAGACGATCTCCGCGATCAGCCGCCATTCATCTCTAAGCTCGCCCACGTATAGCGTGAGGTCGACGTAGACGTCCGCTTGGCGTATTGGTGATGATTGATTAGAGGATTCCATGTTCCTCAGCCACTTTTCCCAAAGCGCAAATTAGCTCGGAGTAAGCCATTAAATTCGCAGGGCCACCGAACATCTCAATCTTCCCCCCACAGTCCTGTGTATCACAGGCACAGATCCGACCGCCACATCCTGACAGAAGGGCAGCAACGCTTCCACCCTTGATCGCGCGTTCAGCACTTTGCGGGATGACACGAGTCGGGCCGGAAGGCCGCAACCTCTGAAGAACCTGATCCACAAAGGCGCGACGGAGACGGGTCGTACTCACAGCCTGCGAGCAGTGTGTAATCCGTCGGCTCCTACGGCAACTCCCTACGCATGTCAGCGCAAGGTTAACGAGACCATTTGACCGTTCGCTTAACTTGCGAATCAAAGTTCTGGAGACCACAAAATCGAGTTGCTGTTCATTTTGGAACGAGCCTCAAATAAATTATTTGATGAACAGTCGATCTCTCTCGCTGTGGGATCGACCGACATCATCAGCTTACTCCGAAAAGTCGAGGATTCGTTCGAGACCTGCATTAGGACGCCGCTGGCTAATGGTGGTCGGGTGAACGTCTATCGCGTATGATGGCTTGCAACAATGCGCGGACGTTAGGCGTATGGAGACTACCAACTTGATGAAAGGACCTCAAAAGCATTTACTCGCGGTTCGATCCGAACGTCCTCAACAACCTGCGAAGGTACGCGGATGACAGCAAGTAGGTTACGACGCGCAGTTCGCAATTATTTCCTACAGAAAGGGTGGCCACCCCTTGAGGGTATTCCCGTTGTCGATCTCGCGCACTTGAACGCCATTATGATGAAGAGGCGGAAATGAAGCAGGCGCGAGCTGATACTGGTTATCGATTTCCAGACAGCGGCGGATGGCGTCTTCGAGTTCGCGAGTATTGCGGTTGGCGTCGCGCCACAACTGGTTTGGGTCGGCGCCGCAAACCAGCGGTCGACCAGCTTGAGCCACGAGCGCCGGTCGATGTGAACTGCAGGTGGGAGCGCGGATGCAAGAGCCAGCGCTGGATCGCCTGAGTCTCGCCCCCGCGCGGCATGGTGTCGCCGATGGTGCGGAGCAACTTTACGGAGCTCGCGGGCCCGCTGCCGCTGATGCAACGCCCCGATCAGGATGCCGGCTTTGAAGTCGACCGCCGCGAAGAGGTTGGTGGTGCCTGAACGAAGGCAATTTGGGGTCCTGGGTCAGCTTGGCCGGGCCTCATCGGCAGCGACAGCACCGGTCAGCTGCGAACGAGCGCCTGAATCTGCGCCTTTTCGTCCACGCACAAGACCAGCGCGCGCTCCGGCAGGTTGCGGTATAGCCCTACAATCTCGCGCAACTTCTCGATGAACGGGGTTCTTTGGAAAGTTTGAAACCCTCGATCCGATGGAGTCGCAACGCAAATTCCCATTAGATCCGGCTCACTATGCTTTTCACTCAAGTCGCAAGGCTTTGGCCATTGCTCGGATGCTCCATCCCGTGGGTGGCGTCCGTCGGTACGCTCTCCTAGGTAGCCGCAACACCCGCTCAACCTGGGCGTCGCCCTCCTTGGTGCGTCGCGCCCGGCCGCGGTTTCATCGAGCAAACCGTCGAGCCGCCGTTCCAGAAACCGCGCGCGCCATTTGCCCACCGTCTGGTGGGCGACGCCGAACAGCGGCGCGACCACGATATTGAGACCGCCGCTCGCGCACTCGAATTTAATGCGCGCCTGTTTGGCCAAGGCATGCGTGCTCTTCGTGCCCCACTCCCAACGTCTCCCGCTCGTTCCTGGCCAAGCTCCCCGAATCTGGCTGTGCCTCGGTTGCCCCATCAAAAAGTCGGAAGCGCGAAGTGGCTCAACGAACAGGCCATCGTATCTCCGGAACATTCTGTCCTTTAACGTATTTCTGATCATCAGACGCGCGCTGGCGGGCCTGCTTTCGATATTTGACGCAGATTCTGCCGTTGCGCATGATGTCAGCGGTAAAAAAGGGGAACTTCGATTAGCGCGGGAAGGAGCCTACCTTGGCTAGAATCGCACTACCACTATACGCAATATATCACAAACGTATCGGCGGGACCGAATCAGCTATTTATAATCTGATAAAGGGCCTGAGCCTAATTTCTGAAACAGCCATCGACTTATATTACTCTGACACAAAACGACTGGCGCCAGAGTTCCTTAAATGGGCAGATACCACGCGGAACGTCCGCCAAATTATCACCCGGCCGCTCGGATCGTCTAAGAATATTCGATTCCTTGAGGAAATAAAATTTAGCTTTCTCCACGGCGATGCGGATCTATTTTTGTATCCGAATTATTTCTGTCCACCGACGCATAGGAGAGATGGTGCGAAGTTAGCAACGGTGCTCTATGACATTCAGTACAAATCATTCCCGCAATATCACTCTAGAATGCGCCGCATGTGGCTAAATTTTTATCTTAAGACATTATTCAATACCGCAGACTATATCTATATTCTCTCCGAATTTGAACGCCAAAATATTTTGAAGTATTTTGGCCGTCGAGCCGCTGACAAATGCGTTGTAACCTACGTGGCGATCGAGTGGTCGCGTTTGGAAGGTAATTTGAACGGCAAAGCACGGCAGGGCCATTCTCCTTATATCCTTTCTGTCTGCCATCAATTTCCACACAAAAACATACCAACGTTGCTTAAGGCCTTCGATAAGCTTTCGCATAAAAATGAGGATATTGATCTTGTCTTAGTTGGAAAGGCAAGTGAGGACAATATCCTTTTCGTTCAAAACAACCTGTCCGAATCTGCGGCCAGACGTGTTCACTTTACCGGTTTTGTCTCTGATGCCGAACTCGGTGATTGGTATAGAAATGCTTTAATCTTTGTTTCACCATCACTCTATGAAGGATTTGGCATGCCACCAGTCGAAGCCATGGGACTAGGCATTAAAACAATTGTGAGTTATGCAGGCTCGATGCCGGAAATCACACTTCACAAGGCGGAATATGTTATGAATCCGCTTGATGTTCGTGAATGGGTCGGGGCGATAGAGAAGAATATCGCAAGCCCAAAGCTTTCGTACGATATCGCATCCGAAATCCGTGCGCGATATGACATGCTATCTGTTGCAGAGAGATATTTGGATCCGCTTCAAAGATAATACTAAGCAGAGGTTCCTCATACAAGGAGCCAGCGCGATGCGCGGAGCATTTTCAGGCGTCGGAGTCGTTCCCTTCGATAAGTTCGAGGCGTTGCTGCTCCAGTGCAGTCCAAGCAGCCAATGCCAACCCGGCGAGTCCACAAAACAAAATGCCGACGAAGCCAAATGCAATCAATAACCACACAGTTGTTCCACGTCGTCCACGTACTGCTCGATGCCCAGTGGCCGCGGTCAGCAGCGCTGCGATTTCCACCGACTCAGCGACAGCCAGTGCTCGACTTTTTCGCAAGCCCACCCCGATTCGCGCGCAATCCGCTGGGCCCTGCGCCGCGTTCGCGCCGCGCTACCATCTCTCGCGAAGCGCAACACGCACCTCCGCGCGGCGTGGGGCCCGGGTCGGCTGGATGTTTACCCTCGCCGCCGCGCCTACAATTTGGTGCGGATGCGCACCGTGACCGTGGTTACTCCTTAAACCGAGGCGCGGAGCTGGGCGCCGCAGACCCACACGACCCGCACCCGTGCTGAAACTCAACTGATAACGGATCATTGAGACGAAGAAAATCGTGACTACCTCGCAATGTTCTGCAGTCTGCTAGTCCTTGCTCACTCCAATCCAAAAGAACGTCGCCAGACACGCATCGCAGTCCCCTCCATGATCCTACGAAACTCAGTATCAATAAACCAGTAGGAACCCAACAAAAACACCGCCGAACTGATGAAATATGCCACAATGAGGCCGATCGTCTCATACCTAATGCTACTATGTACAATAAGCAACCAAGCTCCGCCGTAGGCTATTGCGCCGATCACCATTATTTCCCCGACGTGCACTAGCCACTCTCGGGTGGGCAGCTCGAGACATTCGGTGCAAAATCTCGGAATACCATATGCGTAAGCGCTGACGTGGTATAAAATCCAGGAAAAGCCCGCACCCCGTAGACCAAACCGATAAACCAGCCACACCGCGGGCAATGTCGTAGTTATCAGCGCTACCAAGTTCATTTTGACGGCAATCTCCGGCTTTCCGACAGCGAGGGAAAAGAAATAGGGCATGTTAAGGGTGCCGTTCATGTATGTTCCTACACATAGAAAGAGAATAGGCACAACGAGCTCATGAGCGACCGCTGGACTAAGCAAGTGACTGAACAAAGACGGCGTTGCGACTACTATCGCAGCAAACAGCGGAATCGTTCCTACACAAATAAGATCGTGAAGTTTCCGATATTGAGCTAGCGCTGCCTTGTGTCCGCCTGTCTCGAATGACGCCGAGAGCGTCGGAAAGGCTGCTAGCGAGACTGCGGAAGTGATAGTTGAGGCTTTCGAGACCATCAGCGAGGCGGACCCATAAGCGCCCAACTGACCGACCGTGAGGATCTTGCTCACGATCACTTTGTCTGACTGCATATGAACCATGCCCAGGGCCGACACCGCTGCCATGTGACCCGAGAAAGTCAAATTGCGCCGGACTACATATATTGAAAATCCCGGAAGAACCGCGCTCCAAGAGAGCAATTGGGCGGCGACGATCATATAGATCGCGCTCCAGAGGACGAAACCAAAGGCCTGCCAATAGACCATAGTCATCAGACTGCCGCCCCACAAAAGAATAACGACTGTACCGACTTGCTGCAGGCCGTAGACCACGACGTCGACGATGTTGTTGAGTTCCATCCGCTCGACTCCCCGACAAACACTGACATAGAGAGCGCGCGGCAGATTCAGGAGGCATGCGGCGCCAAGCACCCTAATGGTCGAGATCGCTGCAGCATGTGTCATCGTGTGCAAGTTAATCCAATGAGCGACCAGCCAGGGTGCAAGCTGGTATAGCAGCAGCGCCAGACAAGCGTAGGCCATCCAGTAGATCAGTGAGGCGGTTCGCAGCAGATCGCGGACATAATCCGGTTTGTCGCGAAAGCTAACCGCTATCTCTCTCACCGTAGTGGAGCAGATTCCCATTTCGAGCGACGAGCAAAGTACTGTATTGAGCGTCAAGACAAAGTAGATGACTCCCAATGCATCTTCGCCGAGTTGCCGGAAGATCGAACGCACGGCGATCATCCCGAGTAGCAGAACCAAGCCTTGGCCGGCTCCATTGTAAAGAATGTTTTTGGTAAGTCGGGACATCAGCTCCCTATGCGACACCTTAACAAGAAACGCCGAGAACATCGATCGCTTCGCCAAGTGCGCCAACCCAGCGCCCAACACTCCCAGGTGTTACTGTACCAATTCGACCGGAATCCCGCCCTCGCGCAGTATTGACTCATTCTCGTCGTGGTAGTTTGGATTCATCAAGATCGCGGTCGACACGCCGCGCGATACTAGGTCACGGTAACCGACGATCGGATGCCCCGTTCCGGCGACGAAGCCGCCTTGCTTCTTAGGATTCAGATCGACGAGGCAATCGATAAGCTCGGCCTGCGGATCGATAAGGTTTACAAATGTCACTCCTTTCGCCCCGGCGCCCCATACCGCCACTTTGCCGGACCTTCGCAACCGCTTTACTTTCTCGGTCCAACTGGCCACTATGCTCGCTTCAGCGGCGGAGTACTCGGCGGCTAGCCGCAACAGGTCCCCCGCAATTCTTCTAGGTTCTCTTCGATGCGAACCGGCGACGCCCTCAAGCAACAGGTATTGTCCACCGAACACGTGTTCTATATTCTCAACTGTGAAGCCTGCCGACTCAAACGCAGCACTAAGAGAGTCTGGACTAAATAGACAACAATGCTCATAGAATAGATCCCAGATTACCTGGTTACGAAAGATCCATTCCACGCATGGCGTTTCAACAAAGATCCTGGCGTTTGTCGAATTTGCGAGCGCTCTTCTTAGAAGCACCAGGAGTTCCACCGGTTGCGGCACGTGCTCGATTAGGTGTCGACATACGGCCACGTCGGCCCTGACACGGGTGCAAGTTTCGTCGTAAACGCGATTTTCGAACTGCAGACGTCCGCCTAGGGCAGTTGTTGGGCCCCGATAGCTGGGATCGAAGCCATAGCCAATATTTCCGCGCGACTCGTCGCTCAGAAGTTCCTTCAGAAAGGCGCCATTGCCACACCCGATTTCGATTATGCTTGCGCCGCGAAGGTCTCTCTTGACGACCACGCGTTCGGCGACCTCTTTGACGTGAGCACTAAACGTCGGCGACCACGTTTGGTCGTTGTCATACTCCGCACCATAGAGAAGTTTTCCAGGCTCGAAAGCCAAATTCATAACGAACCCGCATTCGGCGCACATTACCAGCGAGAGGTCTCCTCGCGAAATCGCCCTCGCCGTCTGCGCATGCCGCATTACTAGATTTTGATGAACGGGGACGCTGCAACGCTCAAGGATAGACCTGAGTTCCGCTGATCCGCAGATTTGGCAATGTTTTCCTTTGGAGTTTCTTGTGTTCAATGAATTCTCCCAAGACTCACACGTGCTTCAAACGTCGAAGATATGCTCCTGGCCAATATGTAATGTTCTCGCCGAGCTGGCTTTCGTCAAAAATGCGCCGTGGTTGCTCCACGACGAACTCCGGGTGCCGCGCGACGAAGTCGCTCACCGCCGCGCAAGGATTGTTCTCTTTCCACTCACGCTTTCCCATCGGCGTATCGAATAGATCCTTCATCACCCCATCTGTCGCAACGATATACGATTCCTCGCTGACGAAAGGCGATAATAGATCCAGTTCGCGAACCACGTGCTCCCGCGTATGAGAGGAATCCAGTATTACCATCACCTTGTCAGACGGTTTAATAAGTGAACGCAACGAATCCAAAACTGTTGGGCATGTCGAACTTCCTTCGAGCATCGTGATCCGATTGGCGAGCAGATGTTCCTCTACAGCGCTGCGAGTGCGAGGGCGAATGTCTACATCTACACCGATGACCCGACCGTTACCGAGAAGGCTAAGTAAGCTGGCATAGTAAATGAGCGAGCCTCCATGGGCGATGCCAGTTTCTACGATGACATCTGGCTTCGATAACCAAATTGTCTCTTGAATACGTATCATATCCTCCGGCAGTTGGATGATGGGCCGTCCGAGCCAAGAAAAGGTGTAACTATATTTCTCGTTCCATCCAACCTTGAGCCAGATCGCCGACAGTATATGAAAGGACTCCGTTGAGTACAGCGAGATCTTGCCAGCACCACCGTCATCCCCTAGAATCTCCAGCGTTCCTTCTCCCGTGTCGACATTCAGCTTCATATTGTACCCTTTGAAAAACTCTCGTCCTTCGAGTTGATCGTGCGGGCAAGGCCCCGCTCAACGCGAGCATTATGGTCGCCAGCTAGCCCCGTCGTTAAGATGCCGGACGTCGGCAACGACGTAGTCTTCCGCATTGAAAGCGCCCCCAGCCACCTCACGCTGATCGAGACATTCCCGGCCTTGACCTAATAGAGTAATAATCGTGAGATTGGCAATCCAACTCTTCTCCTCCGATATTTCCCAAACTCGTGTGAGACTGCAGCACGGCGGGTATGTGAAGGAACCGCATCTTACGTTGACGGTCAAGCGTTGCCGAATTCTACGGCGTCACATCGTCTCAGCAGATACCTGACATCTATCATATTCTGCGCACGTAATCACAGAGACGTCTCTGCGTCTCCCGGTGTTGGCGAAATTGAAGGATAATTCCGCGGTTGCCCTGCACCAATTTTTAATTCTCGCTCACGCTCCAGTGCTTGCGGTGCGTAGTTGTCTATGCGGACTGGCTCAAATGGCCGGTGCGGGCTACCTGGTTACGAAGCGTATTGGATGCCGTGCGATGGTGTACTTTACAACCCTTCTCGGCAGCGCTCTCAGCCGGTGTCGCCCAATGAAGCCTGAGCCGTCGGCGACCAGAACGCGATCTATCATTAGAAATCGCTGTAATTTCTATCGCGATCCGACATGATTGGATCGCTGATTGGCCAGCGGATCCCGAATGCAGGATCGTTCCATCGAACCCCGCGTTCGCTCTCGGGCGCATAGAATTCAGACATCTGGTAAAATACTTCGCTGTCGTCTTCCAAAGTTTGAAATCCGTGGGCGACCCCCTCAGGGATATAGAGCATCCGACGATTCACAGCACTCAGCGTAATCGCGGTCCACTGCCTGAACGTCGTCAATCCAGGCCGCAAATCAACGATCACATCGTAGATAGCGCCGCTCGTGCATCGAATTAGTTTAGCCTCTTCGTGCGGCTTGGCTTGGTAATGCATACCGCGCAGCGTACCACGTTTGCGGTTGAACGAAATATTGCACTGAGCCGTGTACGGATTGAGGCCACGCGCTTGGAATTCACGTCGGCAGAACGTCAGCGAGAAAGACTCCCGTTCGTCAGCGCTCCTTTCTGGATCGACGATGAAGGCGCCCTTAAGCCTGGTTCCCTCGAAGCGCACGGACCTTCAGTTAAGGCTCAGGATATGAGGCTCGGGGATCGGCAAAAGGAATTTGCCTCCGCGCTCCACGTAGGTTTGTTGCTGCGCAACTATCTCCTCGGCAAGGTTCCATGGGAGCACCAAAACATAGTCGGGCATTTCCTCGAGCAGCCTCTCCGGGGCTCCAATCGGAATCCGCGAGCCTGGCAAAAGCAGGCCCTGTTTGTGAGGGCTGCGATCGACCGTAAATTCAATCAACTCAGCACTGATGCCGCAGTAATTCAGGAGTGTGTTACCCTTGGCCGGCGCGCCATATGCCGCAACCCTCTTACCCTGACGCCGCAACGCCTTGAGCATTGCGAGCAATTCCTCTCGCAGGGCCATTACACGGTTGCCGAAAGACGAATAGCCCCGCGCTTCTAACAGTCCTGAGCGCTCTTCTTCACGCAGCATCTCCGACACGCCGGGTTCGACCGATCTAGTGCCTTGATGCTGCACGAAGATTCGCAGCGATCCTCCATGAACTGGCTGGAAGGACACATCCCAGAGTTCCAGCTTGGCGCGCCTGGTTAGGTTAATGATCGCATTCAGCGAATAGTAGAAGACATGCTCATGGTAGATCGTGTCGAACTCTATTTTGTCGATGAGCGAGCGCAAATACGGAAACTCGAATATTGCCGCGCCGCCCGGTTTGAGGCATTGGCGGACACCGGCCAGGAATGCGTTTATGTCCGGTACATGGGCGAGCACATTGTTGCCAACGATCACGTCGGCGAGTCCATTCTCTCGTATGATGTTGTTCGCGGCAATTTCGCCAAAAAAATCACATACCGTGGGAATACCCCGGCGAATCGCTTCGGCAGCGATATTGCGCGCCGGTTCCACTCCCAGCACACGAGTACCGAACTGCTTGAAGTATTGGAGCAAGTAACCATCGTTGCTTGCTATCTCCATCACGAAATCTTGGTCCGACAATTTAAACTGCCTTGACAGTTCCTCGGCCATCGAACGAGCATGAGCGAGAAGGGTTTCGGAATACGACGAAAAGTATAGATATTCCGAGAACAACTCTGGTGGTGGAACGTCGTACGTAAGCTGCACCAGATAGCACTTCGAACAGAATGCAGTCGCCAGTGGGAAAGTTTGGTCCGCACGCTCCGCAGTTGCGGCGTTTACATACGAGTTGGCTAATGGCATTTCGCCGAGGTCGAGGAACGGGGCTGGGAGTGACGCTCCACAACCTCGACACTTTTGTTGCCTCATTCCCATACACTAGTACGTGGCACATTACCCGTGCCCCAAGGTTCGACAACGATAACCCTGGCAATCCACCTTGAGATCTGGTGAGCCCTCACGAGGATTCATTTCCTGCGAGAGCTTCGGGTCGATCACTCAGCCCCAGACGCTCCACCATGATGTTCCCGCCCTTCCAAAACGTCGGCCCGCCTTTCATCTCGCAGTAAGACAGCTGATTACCCGCTGTTCGTTGGCTTAGCAGCTCCGCCTTCAGTTCGTCGTCGTTGTCCTTATCAGCCCAAGCACGCCGGCGACGCAGACCAAAAAACCGTCGTCAACCCATCCTCGATGAATTCACGGCTTCACGCGAAAAGCCAATGCCATGGCACCTTCGATCATCCGTTACCCGAACCGTAGGGCGCGCACTGCCGCGACCGTTGCTGCCTTTCCGAGACACCCCATAGAAAGCAATCAGCTCCAATGTCAATATTTACAACGCCGTCTCCGTATGGGATGATCGGCTTCCCCGATGTTCTCTGCGGCAGATTACCACGCAGGCTAGTAATCGAACAACGAACCGAAAGCGGTGGTTAACAGTACCGTGAACGCAAGCTAATTTTCGGGATACGCTTTTTTTCGGCTGCACTTGATTCGCTGCCTGCTCGTCAAGCTCCACGCGCAAAGGCGATCTGGCGCTGCCGTCGGCTCATCATCAAGCTACATTCCCGAGCGGATAGTATCCGTATTCTCCCACCAGCGCAACTGGGCTCGGGGAGCCGGTACTGTCCTAAATGAGGGTTGACTTGGGCCGATTGTCCTAAGTGTTGGTGGGGTGTCCTAATTGCGCTTGAGACGCGGATCGTCCGCTGCGCTGCACTGGAATTCCAAGGCCCAACTCGTTTCTGTTATCTCTTCTCCCGCCTTAATCGCGACAGCACGCACCGTTTTCGCAGTCCTGAAAACCATCAAAACTTCGTAAAACCTTCCAGTCTGACAATGGAAGTCGCTCTGCGGGCACTGGACCGCTTGCCCGGCAGCAACGCAACTCGAGACGACACGGAAGGCCCCAAAGATGCGGTTGAAGGTACGGCGGTTTTGGGGGGCGATCAGGCACGACCTTCCGATTCAGTTTGGTCACGAACAGCTCACTTCCTACGGTGGGCTGGAACTGGTGCGCCGCTACTTTCACCTCATTGGGTTGAACGCGCGGATTCGCTGCGCATTGGGTAAGCATGTTCGCGGCGATTACGGCGGTAGCCACTTGGTCTTGCTGGTGATCGGGTTACTGGTGGTGGGCGCGCGGCGGCTTCAACACTTGCGCTACCTGGCGAATGATTCATTGTTCGCGCGGTTCTGCGGTCTGCCGCGAATTCCCAGCGACCGCATGGTGGTCAATTGGCTCAAGCAGTTTACGCAGACTTCGCGAGGCGCACTGATGCGCCTCAACAGCGAACTGCTCTATGAACGAATCGAGCAATTGAATCTTCGCCGCCTGATTTATGTAGAGTCGAGATGTGGCGCGGTGGTTTAGGTGCGGCCTATTCGTGGCCGGCCCTTTCGTCTGCCGGTGCCTCACTAGCCGAACCATGCTCCGTTTGAGCTATTAGGTAGTGCTTGCGCGCGGCCGAGGACTGCCCGCCGAATCTCACAGGCCGTCGGCCCGCACAACCTTAGGTAGCGTTTTGAGCAGCAGTTTCACGTCCAGCCAGAGCGACCAGTTATCGATATAGGCACAGTCGATTGCCGTGAGACTATCCAGATCTTCGACCGCATCGTGACCATTAATCTGGAAAAGCCCGGTCATACCGGGCTTCATAGCGAGACGGCGAAGCTGCCTCTCAGTGTAGTAGACGGTCTCCGTCACGGTGGAGGGGCGCGGGCCAACCAGGCTCATCTCGCCGCGCAGCACGTTCCAGAATTGTGGCAGCTCGTCGAAGTAATGCTTCCGCATCCAGGCCCCCGTCGAAGTGACGCGGTGATCGTTTTCGAGCTTGAAGTAGGCTGCGCCAAACTTGCTGCGCTGAGATAATTCTTTCTCCTGACGCTCAGCGTCTACCGTCATCGTCCGGTATTTGTAGCATCGGAAAGGCCGTCCATTGCGGCCAGTGCGCTGGTGCGAAAAGAACACGGGTCCGGGCGATTCGCGACGCAGGCGGCGGGCATACCAAAAGTAGAACACGCCGCATACCGCAAGCCCTATCAGCGCTCCTACCACGTCCATAGCCCGCTTTATCGCTAGCGGCCCAAGGCGCTGTCGATTCATTTCCTTCCCAAGTTCACAGGGCATGAATCCTTCTTTATTTTGCCCACCGTTTTAAGTAACCCTTGCACGCTGATCTGAAGTGTAAAACTCAACCCGATACTGCGAGTGAATCCTTAGCAGGTTGTTGAAGAAAGGTCGAATCGCGAACTGGTAGTGGTTCAGTTTCACCTGTTTCTTGTGAACGAGTGAGGTGGACCCGATCATTCAGGCCACGATCGGGCGTTCTTCAGGTGGAACGCTGCCCGCGTTTACACGGTTCGATTGTTGCGCCGGGGGCGGGGTGGTGTCGGTCAATTGGTAGAAAAGTAATTGGCATCAGCCGTCGACGAGCGAGCAGTTAACGATGCAATTGCTTACGCCGCCTCCATCTGTGGATTAGTCAGATCCTGCCAGCCGACCAGCC
>JBKQPD010000292.1:0-24984 GCA_052145175.1 Binataceae bacterium (SeqCode)
TTCTGGTCGGGATGGAGGGGGCGAAGATCAGCAAGAGCGCGGGCAAGTTCCCGCTGGTCGATGATCTGATCGCGGCGGGATTGAATCCGCTCGCGTTCCGACTCTTGTGCTTCGGCGCCAAGTATCGCTCCGAGCTGGCGTTCAGTCTCGAAGCGGTGCAGGCGGCGGAGAAAAACCTCTACTACTTCTACGATTTTGTGCTCGGACTCAGCGATGCGGATGTTTCGAGCGAAACAGATAGCTCGTGGGTGCAGCCGTTTGCGGAGAGGTTTCACGATGCCCTGAATGACGATCTCAATACCCCGAGGGCGTTTGCGGCCGCACTTGAACTCGTCGCCGAGTCATACCGTCGCAAAGACCGCTTAATTTGGAATACCCTGCGGTCTTTTGATCGAGTCCTTGGCGTCAACCTTAAGGATTGGTGCGACCTTCATCGAGGCGAATCGGAGGCAATCGCGGAGAGTCTTGCGACAGAAAGACAACTGGCGCGCCTTAAACGCGACTTCGCTGAAGCGGATCGGCTCCGTCAGGTTTTGCTCGGGCTGGGCTGGATAGTTGAAGACACTCGCCAGAGTGACAAGGGGTTTCGACTAAAGCGAACCAGATAATGAATGGTGCGCCTTGATGCGCACATAGTTTCCTAGAATACTGCCTTCACACCCGTACTCTCTCGCCGTCGTGGCGGAGGGACGGCAAAGGTTGGCACTACTGCGATAGGTGACCGATGGCAATTGAGCTAAAAACGTTTGACACCCGGATGCAGGGTACGCGGGAAGGCGCCGAAGTGCGCCATCTCGATCCCCACAAAGCCCCCTACTATCTGCCGATCGGCGACGAGGCCGAGATCTTCACCGCGGCCTACAAGGCGCGGCTCCCGATCCTCCTCAAGGGACCGACCGGGTGCGGCAAAACCCGCTTCGTCGAGCACATGGCGCATCAGCTCGCGTCATTGCCGGACGGCCCGAACGAGCTGATCACGGTCGCCTGCCATGAGGATCTGACCGGCAGCGATCTGGTCGGGCGCTATCTGATCACGGCCGACGAGACGGTCTGGGTCGACGGTCCGTTGACGCAGGCGGTACGCCGGGGCGCGATCTGCTATCTCGACGAAATCGTCGAGGCCCGCAAGGACACGACCGTCCTGATCCATCCGCTCTCCGACCATCGGCGCATCCTGCCGATCGAAAAGCGCGGCGAGACGATCGAGGCCCACGTCGGCTTCCTGCTCGTGATCTCCTACAATCCCGGCTATCAGAGCATTCAGAAGAATCTGAAGCATTCGACCCGTCAGCGCTTCGTCACGATCGAGTTCAACTATCCGCCGGCCGACAAGGAAGTCGAGATTATCGCCCACGAATCGGGGGTCGATCGCGACATGGCCTATCAGCTTGCGATGCTCGGCGAGAAGGTGCGCCATCTGAAGGCGTCGGGGCTGGAAGAGGGTGTCTCGACGCGACTGCTGATCTACGCCGGTGAACTGATCTGCCAGGGTATCGCGCCGCGGCGCGCCGCCACAGTCGCGGTGACCTGGTCGTTGACCGACGAGCAGGACAGCAAGCGCGCGATCGACGAGGTCGTCAAGGCGATCATGCCCGAGTGAGCGTTTCAGCGAAAACGATCGATCTGCGCCATCAGGCGGAACGAAGTGGAGCCGAGCTGGCGAGTCTGCGAGCTGCGTTCAGAGTTAAGTTACGAGCGTGCGTGAGATGATCGATCTGCGCAGCGACACCGTCACCTTGCCCACCGACGAGATGCGCGAGGCGATGGCCCGTGCGGAACTGGGTGACGACGTCTACGGCGAGGATCCGACGGTCAACCGGCTCGAGCGGATAGCCGCGGACAAGCTGGGCAAGGAAGCCGCGATGTTCGTGGCCAGCGGCACGATGGGCAATCTGGCCGCGATGCTCACCCACTGTCCGCGCGGCACCAAAGCGTTCCTCGGCGCCGAGGCGCATACCTACGTCTATGAGGCGGGTGGCGCGGCGGCCTTCGGCGGAATCGTAATGACGCCGATTCGCAATACCGCGGACGGCGAGATGGACCTCGATCAATTGCGCGAGGAACTCGAGCGCCCGCCTGACTTGCATTTCGCGGCTCCGTCCCTGATCGCGCTCGAGAATACGCACAACCTCTGTGCCGGCGCCGCGGTCGAGCTTTCGCACATGGCGACCGTCGCCGAACTCGCGCGTCGTCGTGCGCTGCCGGTGCATCTCGATGGCGCGCGGATTTTCAACGCGGCGTTGGCGCTCGAAACCAGCGCGGCCAAAATTGCCGCGACCGCCGATACCGTCTCCTTCTGTCTTTCCAAGGGGCTTGCCTGCCCGGTCGGCTCGATCCTCTGCGGCAGTGCCGAATTCATCGGGCGTGCGCGGCGGACCCGCAAAGCGCTGGGTGGCGGGATGCGCCAGGCGGGTGTGCTCGCGGCGGCGGGTATCGTCGCGCTCGAAAAGATGGTCAATCGGCTGGCCGAGGATCATCTTAACGCGCGGGCGCTGGCGCAGGGCCTCGCGTTAGTCGCGGGGATCAATGTGCGCGCGGTCAAACGGCGGACCAACATGGTGGTTTTCGATATCGAGGAAGGTCCCGCCGAGGCGGCCAAATTTGCTGCCGCGATGCACGAGCGTGACGTGTTGATCGGCGCGCGCGGACCGTCGGCCTTCCGCGCCGTTACGCACTACGGAATTTCGCGTGCCGCGATTGATCGCGTGGTCGCGGCCGCTTCGGAAGCGGCCGCCGCGGCCTTCGGCGACTGACGCAAGATGGATTCACTGAATTCGCTCTTCTCCCTTAAGGGTCATATCGGCCTGGTCACCGGCGCGTCTTCCGGGCTCGGGGTCGAGTGTGCGCACGCGCTGGCGCTCGCCGGTGCTGACGTTGCTCTCGCGGCGCGGCGCGGTGATCGCGTCGAGCAATTCGCCAGGGAGTTGACGGCGACCTACGGCGTGCGGTGCGTCGGGGTGCAGACCGATATCACGATTGACGCCGATCTCGACCGCCTGATGGAGACGGTTCAGGCGCGCCTCGGTGACGTCGATATCCTGGTCAACAATGCGGGAATCTCGCCCACCGGACGTGCCGAGGTTTTGCCGCGAGCGACTTGGGACGCGGCGCTGGCGACTAATCTGACGGCCCCGATGATGCTGGCGCAGCGGGTCGCGCGCCGGCTGATTGCGACCAAGCGGCCCGGCCGCATCATCAACATGGTTTCGATCTATGCACTGGTGGCGAGCTCGATCTATCGGCTCAGCGCGTACACGGCGACCAAGGCGGGCCTCGCCAATCTGACCCGTCAACTTGCGGTCGAATGGGCGCAGTACGGCATCCTGGTCAACGCGATCGCGCCCGGCTGGATTCCGACCGAGGCGACCGAAGGCGGTATCGCCAAGCCGCAGAATCGCGAACGGATGGAGCGCGGGACGCCGCTGGGACGGCTGGGCAACCCCGAAGAGCTGCGCGGCACGATCATCTATCTGGCGAGCCCCGCGTCGAGTTACGTGACCGGGACGATTCTTTCGCTCGACGGCGGTTACGCCGCGTGGTGACACACCCAGGGGGCATGGTGGATGGCGGGGCTGGGCGCGCAACTCTTTCGACGTAAATCGACCGAGGCCATCATGGCCGACGCCGGCCGGCACGCCGGCGGTCTGAAACGCGTGCTGGGTGCGCTCGATGTGACGTTCCTCGGGATCGGCGCGATTATCGGGGCGGGCATCTTCGTGCTGACCGGAGTGGGCGCTTCCTACGCCGGTCCCGGACTGGTGCTCTCCTTCGTCATGGCCGGGTTCGCCTGCGCGATGGCGGCGCTGTGCTACGCGGAATTCGCCGCGATGATCCCGATCGCCGGCAGCGCCTATTCCTATTCCTACGCCACGATGGGCGAGTTGATCGGCTGGATCATCGGCTGGGACCTCGTGCTCGAGTACGCGGTGGCGTCGGCCGCGGTGGCGGCCGGCTGGTCGCATTATCTGACCGTGATTCTGGCCGGTGTCGGGATTCATCTGCCTGCCGCGCTGGTTCACGCGCCGGGCACCGCGCCGGGGGCGATCGTCAACCTGCCCGCGCTGCTCATTGTTCTTGTCGTCAGCGCGATTCTCTACATCGGGGTGCAGGAGAGCGCGCGTATCAATTCGATGATCGTCAGCATCAAGCTGCTGGCCGTCCTGATGGTGGTCGTGGTCGGTATGTTCTTCGTGCGGCCGGTCAACTGGTCGCCGTTCCTGCCGCTTGGGTGGGGCGGCGTATTGCGCGGCGCGGCTTATATTTTCTTCGCGTATATCGGTTTCGACGCCGTCTCGACCGCCGCCGAAGAGGTGGTCGAGCCAAATCGGGCATTGCCCATCGGCATCCTGGCGTCGCTCGCGGTCTGCACGGTGCTCTATATCGCGGTCGCGGCGGTGCTGACCGGGATGGTGCCGATGGCCAAGATTGACGTCGAAGCGCCGCTCGCCGCTGCCTTCGTGACGCGCGGAATGAACTTTGTCGCAGGCATCATCTCACTCGGCGCGGTGGCCGGATTAACTTCGGTGCTGCTGGTCCTGCTGCTCGGCCAGTCGCGGATTTTCTATGCGATCTCGCGCGACGGACTGCTGCCGCCCGCGTTCAGCCGGGTCCATCCGCGCTACCTGACGCCTTCGATGCCGACGGTCATCACCGGCATTGCCGTTGCGCTCACGGCGGGTCTGTTGCCCATCAAGGTGATCGCCGAACTCACCAATATCGGCACACTGTTCGCCTTCGTGCTGGTTTGTTTCGGGGTCTGGATTCTGCGCAGCGTCGAGCCCGAGCTGGCGCGTCCGTTCCGCACGCCGCTCGTCCCGCTCGTACCGATTCTGGGCGCGGGGTCTTGCCTGCTGATGATGTTCGGCCTCGATCTGACAACCTGGCTCCGATTCTTTATCTGGATGGGCGCCGGTCTTGTGATCTATTTCTGCTACGGGCGCTTCCACAGCAAGGTGGCGATTGAGGCGACGGAGCAGGCGCGGGCGAGCGCCAGCTAAGCCGGCCCGTTACCAGCAAGCTGCGCGAGGAGACTCGTCGCGACCTCGAGTGGCTCCGCCAGCGGAAGCCACTGACCCCATCGATTTTGCCGGGCGCCGGTCTCGGCCGCGCGTAACAGCGCTCGCGCCAGATGCGTAGCCACGACCATCTCATTGAGTCGTTCACCGATGCGCGGGAACGCGAGCAAGTTGCGTCCGTCGGCGAGACTGGCCGCCAAGCCCAACTGGAACTCGGCTGCCACGGTGTTTCTCACGACTTGCTGATGCCGCAGGTTGAGCGCCGCGCCGGTCTCGTCGAGCAGCGCCACGCAGCGCGCGACGTCGCCGCAGAGAAAGACGCGGTCCCGGGGGATCAACACATGGTCGAAGATCGCGACGCACTCCAGCTCGTTGAAGCGGTTCGCTATCGGGGCGTCGCCGCACCGCAACTTGAGTCCCGGCGCATTGCAGTTGATCGCAAAGCACAGCGCGAACCGATCCGCGGCGGACTCTTCCTGCAAGTCACGCGGCGGTAATACGAGCAGTTCTTCGGCGAGCGGTCCCAGCGCGGAGAGCGCACGCGTGCCGTTTACGATAATGCCATCGTTGCCCTTTTCGACCAGCTCTAGACACCGCTCCTTATCATCGAGGACGGTGTGCGCGGCACACCAGTCGTGATGGCGCGCGCGACGATAGTAGTCTTGCAAGTTGGCGCCGTAGCGGCTATCGCTCGCGGCGAAAAATGGTGCCGCAGCCGCCATCGGAGCGACGGCCGTGTTGACGCTGTCCGGAGTGGCGCCGAGCAGGCCGCCGCTGTACTCGGCCCAGCGGCGAAACATCGCGCCACGGGCCTGAACTTCGGCGGCGCTGCGCGGCTGAATGAAAGAGATCCCGGCGCGATCGCCGTCGTCGAGGCGGTAGGTCATCGCGCCGGGATGTTCCATCTGCATATCGTAGAGCGAGGCGATCACTCGCGCGCGACCGACGAGCGCCGGATGGATTGTCGGGTCCGCGATGCGCGTTGGGCCGAGCCAGACCTCGGCTTTCAGCTTGCGCAATGACGACAGGTAGTTGTTGCCCGAGCGCGCGCCCATCGCAATTCGACTCGAACGCCTCAGCTACCTTGCGCCGCGGCGTAAAGGTCGACTTTATCCTCCGGCTTCGGGATCGGCGTGATGACGAAGGGTACGACCCCGGCGAGTCCGCCGATCAGCGTGGCCGAGAACCATAACAGGCCAAGCGCGATCGCGTCCTGATGCGCCACGCCCGCCATCCCGAACAACAGCAGATAGGCGCCTTCGCGGACGCCCAGACCGTTGAACGTCACGGGCAGACTGGCCGCCACGTTCGCCATCGGCACGACCAGCATCACGGCCGAGAGCGGCACGTCGAGGCCCATCCCCAGCGCGAGGAGGTACTGGCAGACCGCCAGCGAAGCCTGGAGCAGCAGCGACAGTGCGAACGGAATAATCAAGCCCAGCGGATTCTGGCAGTAGGGGATGAGCGGTCGTACGATTTGCCCGAGCCGCCCGCGCAACCGGCGGAGCGGCGTCACCAGAATTGGTGCGGCCAGAAAGCCGGCCAGCGCCAGGAGACCAATCGCGACTGCGACTTTAACCATGGTCGACGGCAAGCGCACGCTGGTGACGGTGAACGCCGCGACCGCGGCGAACCAGAACAGCGCGACCAGCCCGACGCCGCGATCGGCGACCACCGAAGCGACCGCCTCGCCCATCCGCCGATGACGCAAGCCCAGGTAGGCGGCGCGCGCGGCGTCGCCACCAATTAATCCCGGGACGAACAGATTCGTGAACATCCCGATGAAGTAGTAGGTGAGATACTCGCGCGCGCGGCCGGCCAGCCCGCTCAGGCGGGCGAGCAGGATCCATCTGTACGCCGACATCACCTGCCCGGCGAGATACAAGACGATCGTCGCGACGAAATACGAAGGCCGTTCGCGCGCGAGTGATTGCACGATGCGCGCAACGCCATAGAGCCACAGGAACAGCCCGAGGAACGCCACACCCAGCCCGGCGCGTACGCCAAAGGCGATCAGCGAGCGGGTCTTTCGCGACGTCTCGCGCGACGTCTCGCGCGACGCCTCGAGCCGATTCCCATTGGCGTCATCTATATGCGTATCAGTCACCCGGTTTCGACTTCTCCATCCCTGTCACAGGCGTCCGCATCACGGCGATTTTCTTGTGGTCCTCGGCGATTATCGTGAAAGCCCCCAAACTCTTTGCCAGCGCCGGCATCGCCCCGCGATCGACGATCAGCAGGGACGGCTGCGGCTCATTCCACAGACGCAAAAGATCGGCCCGCCGCGTGAAAAAATAGTTAGGCCCGTCGGCGGCGTGCGCCGCGCCATACGCGAGCTCCGTCGGGGCACCAACCAGAATCACTCGTCGGCCCGTATAGAAGGGTAACGATTGAATGTAGCGCGGGTAACAGATCAGCCGCGCATCCGGGGCGCGTTGCGCGATCAGTCGTGCGAGTTGCGCGTAGGAGCGCGCAGGCTCGGCCATCAGTCGTCCATAACCCGCGACGACCAGGAGGACGGCCGTCGCCAGCGCCAAGGTCGCCAGACCGGCCACCGCACGCCGCCGCCAGAACGTCACGAAGCAGAGCACGCTCGCGACGATCAGAACCAGTCCCGCGGCTTGTAAAGCAGGCTGCACCATCGCGGGGTTGGGACTCGCGAAGCGGTCGGCGAAAGCCGCCACCGTCAGGACGCCCGCGGCCACGATTCCCAGGATTGGCCCGACTGCGGCGAGTCGGCGGCAATCGCGTGCGGCGACGAATTCGTTCAGACCATTAGCGATCACGATCGCGACGAAGGGCATCGCGGGCAGGATATACGGAATCAATTTCGCACTGGCCATCGAGAACAGTACGAAGATCGTCGCCGCGGCGATCAGGCAAAAGCGCCGCCCCGGATCAGGCTGGAGGGAGCGCCAGGGAATGAGGGGTACGAGCAATGACCACGGGAGCATCCCGCCGAGAATTACCGGGACGTAGTAATACAGCGGCTGGCCGTGGCTGTAGCTCGACTGGAAGAAGCGCTGCAGGTGCTCGCCAATAAAATAGAAAGCGAAAAAATCGGGCTGGCGCATCGTGATCGCGACAAACCAGGGCGCGGCAATCAAGGCGATGACCGCGAGCCCCGGCACGACGTGGAAACGCCGGATCGCGCCGCGCCATTGACCCTCGGTGAAAAGAAAGATGCCACACGCCAAGGTCGGGAGCGCGATCGCGATCGGGCCCTTGGTCAGCACGCCAAGCGCCATCGCCGCATACATCAGACACCACCATGCGCCGCCGCGTAACCATTGGAGATAAAAGGCGAAGAGCGTGACGACGAGGGTCGCGGTGAGCAGCATGTCGGTGGTCAGCACCTGCGCCATCAGGGCGTAGAGCGCGCTAGTCGCGAGAATCGCCGCGGCAAGGATTCCCTGGCGCGCGCCGAAAACGCGCCGGGCGAAGAAGTAGACCGCGCCTATCCCGATCATCGCGGCGGCCGCGTTGGACAAGCGCGCCGCAAACTCGTCGATCCCGCAGAGGCGCATCGCCAGCGCCGTGAGCCAGTAGAGCAGCGGGGGCTTCTCGACGTACGGAACGTAGTTGAGATGGGGCGTCACGAAGTCGTGCAGCACGAGCATCTCGCGCGCGATTTCGGCGTAACGCGCCTCATCCGGCTCCCACAGTCCGAAGGCGCCCAGATGATAGAAGCAGACGACCCCGGACAGTAACGCGATCGCGATGGTCGCCAGCGACTCACCGCGGGCTGACGAATCCGCAGGGGCATGATCGGCGACCGTGGACGGAATCACAGGGGAGATCATCTGGCCGGCGGGATCGCGCATCGCGGTCAAGTTTAACCTGCGGACCGCCGACGGCACAGTGGCAAAGCCCTGACGCGGAACGGCGGCGACCCCCCTAGGCGTGCAATCCGCAGTCAGCTAGATTTTACCCGAGCCCGACGAACGCTTAGCTGGAGACCGCATCATGGCGGACATTATCGGCCCGACGTCACATTTTTTCTATTCGCAGCGCCTCAAGCTGCACTATGTTGATTGGGGTAATCACGACAAACCGCTGGCGATCCTGGTGCACGGCGGCCGCGATCATTCGCGTAGCTGGGACATGGTGGCGCTCGATCTGCGGACGCGCTTCCATATCGTCGCGCCGGACCTGCGCGGTCATGGTGACTCGGACTGGTCGATCGGCGGGGCCTACTCGATTACCGATCACGTGCTCGACCTCGGGCAACTGATAAACGCGCTTAATCCCCGGGAGCCGGTTGTGCTGATCGGTCATTCGCTCGGGGCCGGAGTCGTGCTGCAGCGCGCGGGCGTCTTTCCGCCAGCCGTGCGGGCCGTGGTCGCGATCGAGGGGCTGGGACCTCCGGGGGCGATGATCCGCGAGACTCCGGCGCATGAGCGGATGGAAAGCTGGATCACCGACATGCTGGCGCTGGCGCAGCGGCGGCCGCGCGAATATCAGACGATCGAGCAGGCGATGGAACGGATGCGCGAGGCCAATCCCCATCTGCCCGCCGACCTCGCGCGGCATCTGACGATCTACGGTGTCCGGCGCAACGAGAACGGCACCTTCTCCTGGAAGTACGATAACTATACGCGCGCCACGTCGCCCTTCTTGTTCAACCTCAAGGATGCGATGGAGATTTGGTCGCGCATCCGCTGCCCGGTGTTGCTGGTCCGCGGGGATTCCTCGTGGGCGGGAGATTGGGAGCGCGACGGGCGGCTGAACGCGTTTCGCACGTCTCAACTGCAAACTGTCACCGGCGCCGGTCACTGGGTCCATCATGACAAGCCCGACGAGTTTCTCGCCGCGGTGCATCGGTTCCTGAAGCTCTAAAGGAGGGTGCTCAGGTGCCCGACCGATGGTAGAACGAACGATGGCCGAGGTGCGTCAACGGGTCAATTCCTCGCAGCTTGAGTATGTTGAATTGATCCTGCTGGCCGTGGGGGTCGGCGTGCTCGCCGCGCTCGGCAATCTCGGTCTGCGCGAATCGATCCGCTTTTTTTCCTGGGTCTTCCGGATTCAAGAGGGCAATCTGCTCGGCATCGGCGGGGGCTGGGGGCGCCTTTTGACGCCGGTCATTTTGATGAGCGGTGGCGGAGCGCTGCTGCTGCTCAATTACTTCTATCCGGGCGACGTGCTGGGCTATGGCTTTCCCAACTTTCTCGAGACGGTGAATCTCGGGAACGCGCGCTTGCGGCGACGGTGGATCGTGCTCAAGACGATCGGTGCGGCGCTGTCGCTGGGCTGTGGGGCGTCGGTGGGACGCGAAGGGCCGATCGCGCAAATTGGCGGCGCGATCGGTTCGGCGTTCGCCCAAATCCGCCGCTTGTCGGTCCCCCGCGCGAAGGTGCTGATTGCCGCGGGAGCCGGCGCCGGCATCGCCGCGACCTTTAACGCGCCGATGGGCGGCATGATGTTCGCCCAGGAAATTGTACTGTTGGGCGAGACCGAACTCGGCAATCTGACGCTGGTACTGGTGGCGACCTTCAGCGGAGTAGTCACCGGCCGCGCCCTCACGGGCGGGTCGGCCGTTTTCACACCGGCCCATTTCGCTATCGAAAGCTACTGGCAGATGCTGACCTACGGCGCGATGGGGCTGTTGCTGGGGGCGCTTTCCGCGGGCTATATCCGCTTCTTTCACGGGGCCGGCCGTTTCATCCGCAGCCTGCCGATCAGCCGGTCGACGCGATTGTTGGGCGGACTCGCGATCGTGGGTGTGATCGCGACGGTCTTCCCGCAGAATCTCTCCGACGGCTATCCAGTGATTGAGCAGGCGTTGCAGGGCCGGATCTTCTTCGGGCTCGCGGCGGCGCTGGCAGCCGCCAAGTTCATCGCCAGCACGATTTCCCTTGACTGTGAAGCGCCGGGCGGTGTTTTTGGCCCGATCTTTTTCATTGGCGCGATGGCGGGGGCGGCCTTTCGCGGCGTTGCGTATCGGCTGGTTCCGGGCTTGACCGGACCGTCCGGGTCGTACGCGCTGGTCGGACTGGGCGGGTTCCTGAGTGGCGTGACGCATGCGCCGCTGACGGCTCTGCTGTTGATGTTCGAAATGACGCGTGGGGACTGGACCATCGTCCTGCCCGCGATGACCGCGACCCTCGGCGCGCTGGTCGTTGCGCGCTTCATCGAGCCCGAGTCGATCGATACCTATAGTCTCGTGCATGCGGGTAAAAATCTCGAGATCGGACGCGATCGCCGGATCTTGGCCCAGTTGCCGGTCTCCCCGGTGATCAAACGCGACGTCGTGACCGTGCCGGCTTATGCCTCGGCGGCGGTAGTGACGCAAACAGCGAGCGAAACCGGTCAGGCGACGCTGCCCGTCCTTAATCCCGACGGCGGCTTGGCCGGCCTGATCGTGACGCGTGACCTATTTTCCTTACTCGCCGGCGGGACGGATCTCGCCGCACTGCTTAATGCCCTGGACTTGAGCCGCCAGAATCCGCCCGTGCTCACGCTCGAGTCGAATCTGGACGAGGCGGCGCAAATGATGGAGTTAGACGCGCTCGACGAATTGCCGGTGGTCGACAAGGCGCGCGGTGGCAAGTTCATTGGTCTGGTGGCGCGCAGTGAGATCGGCCGGGCCTTCAATCGCGTAAGTTCGTCAATTTCGGCGCTCGCCACGCGCGAGGACAATATCCTCTGGGCGAGCGGTTATCGCGTGTCCCGGATGCCGGCGCCGCCGGGCGCAATCGGCAAGACGTTGCGCGAGCTCGACGCGCGGACGCGATTTGGGGTCAGCGTGCTGGCGGTGCAGGATACGGTGCAGGCCGACGCGGGCTTTGTCCCCTGCGCACCCGACCGGCCCTTCAGTGCGGGCGACCTGCTGATCGTGGCGGGCAGCCCGGCGGGGTTGCGCCACTTCGCGCGCGATTTGGCGGACGCGCGGGGCGCGCCGCCGGTCGCGGCAAAGGTTTGATCGCACCGATCGCGGACTAGAGCTTGCCCATTACGTCGTCGCGAAAGCGCGCCAGCTCCTCTTCGTTGTAGGCGCGCAGCGGCAAGCCGACCAGCAGGCGCGCGACGCCGCGATTCCCCAGTTCACGCGCTTCCGCGATCGTCAGTGGATGCCCCGTGCGGAGGCTGAGCGTGACCTCGACCGGGCGCGTGCGCTTCGCCGTCTGGCATTGTGCGGCGAGCCGTGCCAGCAACGTCGTCGCCTCTTCCATGCTGCGCGCGACCGCGTACCAGCCGTCGCCGTAGCGCACCGCACGCTTGATCGCGAGTTCGCTGGTGCCGCCCACGACGATCGGGGGGTGCGGTTTCTGCACGGGTTTGGGATTGAAGCGCACGCCCTTGACGCTGAAGGTCTTGCCCGCGTACGTCGGCTCCTCCGCGGTCCACAACTCCTTCATCAGCTCGATATATTCCCGGGTGCGCAGCGCCCGATCGTCGAAACGCGCGCCCGCCGCCGCGAATTCCTCGGCAAACCAGCCGACCCCGACGCCGAAGATGACGCGCCCGTTGCTCAGCACGTCCAGCGAGGCGACCGCCTTGGCCGTGGTGACCGGATTGCGCAGCGGCACGACGAAGATTCCGGTGGCGAGTCTGATCCGGCTCGTGACCGCGGCTGCGAACGCCAGCGCCAGCATCGGATCATGAAACGGGATGTCGAGCGGGGCGGGAAAGCGGCCGTCGGGCGAGTAGGGATATTTCGAGGTGTAGTCGACCGGCAGAATCAGATGCTCGCCGATCCAGGCGGACTCGAAGCCGCACTGCTCGGCCGCGCGAATATTCGCCGCGATCCTTTCGGGACGCTGACTCGTGATGAAGGTTCCGAACTTCATGTGTTCCACCTCCGCGGTCAACGCGCGATGCGCGCTTTATTTATCGGCCGTGTCGGCCGTGACAGTCTTGATCATCGTGGCCTGGCACGCGATCGAGGCGAAACAGCCCGCAATTTCGTCGATCGGCCCGGGCTCGCACGAAACGTCGGTAAGGCCGTTGGCGCCGGAAGCATAAGCTTTCTGCCGCAGCACGGTTATCACCTTGCCGTCGGTCATCGTGCCAATCACCCCCTGTCGGCAAAGGTAGGTGTCAACCGAGCCAACCCGAATGTAATTGTTGTCGTTCGCGAGTTGGGACTCCTCGTAGGTCGGCACCATCTTTTCCAACTTGGCGCTGGCCTCCGGGCCGAGCTCGTTGGGGTCGCCGAACTGGACGGCCGTGCAACCGCTGATCGTCAGGGCGGCCAAGGCTGTCAGCATACTGGCCCGGAGCGGGTTCATCGGGATTGGCCCTCGGCGGGTGTCGCGGCGCCGTCCGGACTGAAATGGTAAGCGCGGGCCCGTCCCGCGCGCAATTCGACACACAACTCCTCGACACTCGTGACTGGCCGTTCGAGTTCGGTCGCGCAGGTCATGAACCAGCGCGGCGAGGCGAAATGGGCGTCGCTGCCGGCGACCGCGGTCAACCCGAGCTTTTCGCATGCGGTCACGGCGGCGGCATTCTGCTCGGCCGAATTCTGTCCGTTGATCGCCTCAACCGTGCTCAGCGCCGGCCCGAGCTTGGCCAGCAGCCCGTCGAGGCGATTCCCGTAGCCCGACTCGCGAAAGGGATGCGCCGGGATCGCGATCCCGCCTTCGTGATGGACGAATTCGATCAACCGCTCCGCGCGCAGCATCCGGCTGGTCAAATCGAAACGGCGCGCGACCTCGCGGTTCACGCCGTAAATCAGCAGATGGCCGAGGTCGGTGTCGGCCTCGATACCCTTGAAGATGCGTACGTCAAAGCGTTCAGCCAGCTCCGCATACTCCGCGTCGAGCGCGGGATCGGTCGGAAATAAGCGATGCTCCGTGAAGCAGAGCGCGTCGAGTCCGGGGCGCTTGCCGACGATGGCTTCGAGGTAGGCGACGGCCGCTACGTTCGAGTCCGACGACAGCTTGGTATGGACGTGCAGATCAACCAGCATACCCGGACAAGTGTCACATGTGCGTAACGAAGTTTAAAGTGCGTGTTATCTCAGCCGGCGTCGCCCGCGTCCGCGACTTGCAGGTTGTCCTGCAGCGAAACGAACCCGCCGATATTCGTGCAGGCCATGAGAATTCTCACGCGGTCGTCCTCGCTCGGAATCGTGCCCGAGAGCACCAGCGTATCACCGTTCATCTGGAGCTGGACGGCATTGTAGCCATGCAAGTCGAGCGCCTGGCGGAGCGCCATCAGCCGCAAGTTGGTGAGTGGGGCCACGGCGGGGGCGCTCGGCGGAAGCGGGGCGACGCTGCCGCTGTCGTCCCCGGCCGGCGCGGCGGCGTCGGACATCGATTTGGCGATCTCCTTCATCACGACGAAGCCGCCGAAAAAGAGGAGAGCGATCAGCCAAGCGGAGCGGCGGGGTCCCCGGTGAAGTCTGCCGCGGAGACGGCGCCGCCGCCGTTGGTGGCGCGACGATTCAGGCCGCGACTCGGCCACCGCTTCATACGACCGGCTCGGCGACAGCAGCACCGTCGCGTCGGTCGGACTGCTCGCTGCGCCCTCCGCACCGCGCAGCGGAGCCGCGCAGTAGGAGCAGAAGTGCGAGTCGGCCGGGATCGTCCGCGAACAACCCGGGCATCTGATTTCCGGGTTCGCGACAACCACGGTCGGCGCGCTCGACGGCAGTGGTGCGGGCGGGGTGGTCGCGTCCGCTCGCGCCGCGGCGTCGCCGGGATTGGCTGACGCGCTGCCCAAGGGCAGCGAGAGCTGGGTCTTGGTCACGGCCTTGGCCGCTCGCGAGGGCGCGCCCGCGCCACGCGCCGGATTACGCAGGTCGGTCAGCCGCCGGCGAAACTCTCCCGCGTCAGGGATTCGCCGAACGACGTCGTAGGCCAGCGCCTGATCGACGATCGCGCCGAGTCCGGCGTCGATCGCGGGCGCCACCTTGCCAAGCGGCGGAAAGCTGAAGGGCGGTTCGGCCGCCGGATCGCGTCCGGACAGCGCGTGATGCATCGTGGCGCCGAGCGCGTAGAGATCGGAACGCGTCTCGACCTTGCCGCGATATTGCTCGGGCGGCGCGTAACCCTGCGTGCCGATCATCGTCGCGTTGCTGAGCGGGGCGAAGAAGCGCGCGATCCCGAAGTCGACCAGCTTCACCCGGCGGTCCGCCGCGATCATCACGTTGGACGGCTTCAGATCGCGGTAGATCACGGGCTGCGGCAGACCGTGCAAATATTCGAGCGTCTCGAGGATCTGGAGCGCAACGTCAATCACGTCGTCCGGGGCGAGCTTGCCGCCATTCTCCCGGAGCACGTCCTCGAGCGTCTGGCCGTCGACGTACTCCATCACGAGGTAGTGATGGTTGGCTTCGCTGAAACGGTCGATGACCCGGGGGATATGCTCGTTGCTGAGCTGCGCGAGCATGTCGGCCTCGCGCTGGAAAGCCGCGATAGCGTCGCGCTGGGCGTCAGGACTGGTGAAGCCGTCGATCATCTCGGCGAGGGCGCAGGGACGCGCCGCCAGCCGCAGGTCCTCGGCCAGATAAACCAGCTTCATGCCGCCGCCACCGACGGTGCGGACCACCCGGTAGCGGCTGCCGACGATAGTGCCGGATGCGATCATCGGCTCACGCCTACCGCGACGCTCGCGCGCCCGCCGTCAGGCGGTTCGCACGGCGCCCGCTGCGCGCCGTCAACGCATCTTCGCTGAGCGCGCCGCCGAACGCAGCGTTACCCGCGCAGATCATGTGCATCAGCAGGCCGAGCGGAAACGCGAAGCTATAGAAGAACGGCACGGTGAAAAACCAGGCGACCCCGCGCATCCGCGCACCCTTGTACCAATGCCCGAGTCCCGGTACCACGCTGAGCAGCAGTGCGCTGCGCGGACGCCACGCAAGGTTCGGGCTGAGCCATACGGTGTCGGGCAGCGGCGCGCCGCATTCCTTGCAGAAGCTGGCGTCGGCAACGACCACCGCGGCCCCGCATTGCGAGCAAAAGCGCGGTCGTACTGTGCGCGGTTCAGGCATAGAAGGTAAAGCTTACGTCGCCCAGCCGGATCGGGTCACCTGTATTGAGCGGCGTCTCGTTGACCCGATTGCTGGCGAGCCAGGTACCGTTCTGACTGCCAAGATCGCGTAACACGTGACTACCGTTGCGCGCCTCGATCACCGCATGATGGCGTGAAACCGAGGCATCTTCCAACACGATATCATTGTCGAGCGCCCGTCCGATGCGCGTGGCGTCGCCTCCCGCCCGCAGTCGCAGCCGCTCGCCGGTCGCGCGTGCGAGGCATGGTGCGCCGACCCCGGTCGAAGGTGCCGGGGATGCCGCCTGCGGCTTGAGCGGTGGTGACGGCGCGCGCGCGGAGGCTCTTTCTTCTCCCTTAACGCTGCTCGCGGACTCGCCTGCTCGGCTCCGTTGCACTTCGCCTAGTGTTCGCACATGGAAGCTCAGCTCGTAATCACCGATCCGGAGGCGGTCACCCTCGCGCAGCTCGGCCGTTTCGATCCGCTCGCCGTTGACGAAGGTGCCTGCCTGCACGGCCAGATTCCGCACCATATAGCGATCACCCTGACGCTCGATTACGGCGTGGCGCGGCTGCACTGCGGGGTCGCCAAACAGACCTACGCGATTCTCCTCCGCGCGGCCGACGCTGATCGTCGACCCTTCGATCCTGTATTGACGCCCCTTGAGCCGCCCGGCCTCGACCGCGATCCACGCCGTCTTGGTCAGCTCCTGCACCAGCCCGATAAAGAAGCCGATCGCCAAGCCGATCGCCGAAAGGCCGATCAGTCGCGGAAGTAAGCCGGTCTGGGTGAGCGAGCCGATCAGATCGAAGCCGAGACCGCCGACGAGTCCGCCGATCAGCCCGCCGAGTGCGCCCTTGAGGACGTTCGGGATAGCAAGACTCGCGGCGCCGACGCCCGCGCCGAGCAGCACCCCCATCAGCGACCATCCGACCAGCCGCGCAAAGACCAGGTAGACCTCGGACCCCGGATGGCCGAGGCTCCATCCGCCGGCCTGAATAATCGCGCTGAAGAAAAGATTCGATGCGTAGGTTTCGGGAATAGCGACCAGAAAACAGATCACGAACCCACGGATAAAGAGCTTCTTTACCGCCGGGGTCCATGCGAAGCGCTGGCCCGCCGCCGCCGTGACCATCCCGCCGATCATGCCCGCCAGAATCGCCATCGAGGCATAGCCGGTGATCATCGACCAAGTGGTCTCGACGTCGGTCAACGAATGGCCGTTGCTGGCCAATTCGACCGGCATCCAGCCGATCGCGCCACCGATCAGCCCGGCCAACGCCTTGAAGCCGAGTTCGCGCCGGTCGACCTTGGCGCTCGTCCGCAAGCTTTCGATCACGGAATTAAATTCCCACCCTCCTGCTCCACTTATGTTAGCCCGCTTGCGGCGTCTGATAAATGCTTCTTGGCGCACGAGCAGGGCGGTTGCGAGGGTGGCGTCAAACACGGCATGATCGCGCGAAAGCGACACCAGTATCGCGGAGAATCGACGCCAATGAACGGAAAACCGCTAATTAACGAACCCTTCGGACCGCTCCAGGGGGTACGTATCATTTCCAGCGGCACTTTGATCGCGCAGCCGTTCGCCGGCGAGCTGGCGGCCGAGATGGGGGCGGAAGTAATCCAGATCGAACGGCCGGTGCTGGGCGACGCGGGCTGGCGGACGATCGGGATTCAGCTCGAGACGAACAACGGCGCGCCGCCCGTCGCGACCAACTGGATTCAGGAGCGCCGTAACGTCTTTTGCGTCACGCTCGATCTCTCCAAACCGCGCGGCCGCGAAGTGTTCAGCAAAATGATTCCGACCTGCGATATCTGGATGGAAAGCTCGAAGCCCGGCACCTACGCGAAATGGGGGGTCAGCGACGAAGCGCTGCGGGCGATCAATCCGCGTCTCGTCATCACGCACGTGTCGGGCTACGGCCAGAATGGCGACCCGGACTACGTCAACCGCGCCTCGTACGACATCGTGGGACAGGCCTTCGGCGGCGTGATGTACCAGACGGGCTTTCCCGAGAATCCGCCCGCGCGCGCCGCCCCGTGGACGGGCGATTACATGACCGCGATGTTCACCCTGTGGTCGTCGCTGGCGGGACTCACGTATGCGCGCGCCCACGGCAAGGGGCAATCGATTGACGTCGCCCAGTTTGAAGCGATTCACCGCACGATGGGCGGTACGATGGTCGAATATTTCCAGAAAGGTATCGTGCGCGAACGTTCGGGCAACAAGGCGCAAGGCTTCCAGCCGCTCGACAGCTTCGAGACCAGCGACGGCTATGTCGTGATTGGCGCGATCGCGGACGTCTACTATCGGCTGCTACGCGCGATCGGACTCGACGAGCATGATCCGAAGTGGCAGAACGCGCGGACCGATCTCGAATCGATCGAGGGGATCGAGTTCGACGCAATTCTGCGCGGATGGGTTAACGAGCGCACGACCGTCGACGTCGTCAAGCAGCTCAACGAATTCCAGGTACCCTGCGCGCCGATCATGACCTCGGCGGATATCGCGCATGATCCGCACTATCGCGCGCGCAATATGCATATCGAATGGGAGGACCTGCAGACCGGGCCGGTCAAGGGTATCGGGGTGGTGCCGAAGTTCTCGCAGACGCCGGGCAAGATCTGGCGCGGCGCGCCGGGCATCGGCCACGATAATCAGCGGATCTACGGCGACTTGCTGGGACTGAGCGCGAGCGAGCTGGAAGCGCTCAAACGCGACAAGATCATCTAGAGGGAAGCTCCGCGTAAGTAGAAGCTATGGAACGCAAGCACGTAAAGGTATGGTACGACGCCGAAGGCGATTATTTGGAAGTCGTTTTCGAGAGGAAGGAAGGCTATTTCCGTGAAACCGCCAACGACCAGGTGATGGAAAAGGTCGACGCGGATGGGAACGTGATTGGCTTCTCCGTGCTCAAGGTGAGCGCCCTCAAAGAGCGCCCGATCGACGTCGCGCTGGGCTCTTGATGGCGTGCGTTGAGCTGACGAATGCGCGTCTCCACGATTATTCCCACGTTTAACAACGAAGGAACTCTGGCGCGCGCGGTCGCGAGCGTCTTCGCGCAGGATCTCGACGAACCGGCCGAGGTGATCGTCGTCAACGACGGCTCCACCGATACGACGGCGGAGATCCTCGCCGGCTATGGCGATCGGATCCGGGTGATCGATCAGCGCAACGCCGGCGCGGCGGCGGCTCGCAACGCGGGCGCCTCGGCGGCGCGGGGCGATTACCTCGCTTTTCTCGACGCCGACGACGAATGGCTGCCGCAAAAGCTGCGCGTGACGACGGCGGCTATGGACCGCGCGCCGGACGCCGTACTTGCCTACTCCGACTTTATCGTCGTCAATCCGGCGGGAACCCGGACGATCAAGTCGCCGATGCGGGGGTCCCCGACGCTCGATGATTTGCTGAATTCCGGCTTCGGCTTTTTTCCGACCGTGGTGGTGATACGCCGGACGGTCTTTCACGCCAGCGGCGGCTTTTGCGAGGAGTTCCGCGGCGCGGGCTTCGAGGACGCCTACATGGCGTTGACGATGCGCGAGCAGGGCGAATTTGTCCACGTCGATCAGCCCCTGGCGCTTTACTATGAGGCTGAGCCCGCGATCCTCGCAGCCAAATACCGGCGCGGCTATCGGGTGCTTGTCAGCCTTGTGCGCGAGCGTTACGGTGCGCGCCGGAGCCGTAAACTGATTGCCCGGGCGAGCACCTTCTATGCGTCACTGCTCGTCAGCGTGGCGGCCGACCAGGCGAAGCGGAAAATGTTCGGGCGGGCTGCCACGTCGTTGTTCAAGGCCGCTATCGTCAAACCCGGCTACTTCGTCGAGCTCGGCCGTGCGCGTTCGCGCGAACTGACCTTCCGCCGCTCGCAACGGCAGAACTGATTGTGTAATTGGTGCGTCATTCGCTCGTATCGTTGTGCGGGCCGATCGCCCCCGCGGCCCACCTCTTCAAGTCTCGATGACTCCCCAGCTAATCCGCGCTCAAATCCTTTCGTGGAGAATGTAGCAAACCGTGGTGTAGATATTGCTCGCGATCATGAACCCGAATGCTATCCGTACCGCGCCGGTGAACAGATAGATAGTTATAAAATCGAGCGACATGATCACAATGCGATACGTTATCGCTTTCGTTACCGACCGGCGACCGCTGACGGTCCGTGTCATTTGTCCTCCTCGCCAGACCGGAATAGCTGGAACGGGTGGGATGCTATCGCGGTAGCGCCTCCATCACACGTTCCATCGTGATTCCGCGTGAGCCCTTGACCAGTAGTACGTCGCCGGCGTTGACCAAAGCCGTGATCATGCGCGCCGCCTCGACGCTGTCCGCGGCAGTGACTAATTGCGGTGGGCGTTCGGCGGCGGCTAGCTTGCCGAAGGCCGCGGCCAGCTCGGGGCCGGTCAGGATACCGGCGGCGGCCCGCGCGGCGTCGATATCACGCAGCGCCTCACGATGCGCCTCGGCGGACAGCTCGCCCAGTTCGAGCATATCGCCCAGCGCGACTACCAGCCGGGCTCCGCGACCGTCGGCGACCTCGCGCGCCGTCACGAGCGCACTGCGCAGCGAGCGCGGATTCGAGTTGTAGCTGTCGTCGATCACCACGATTCCGCCACGCTCGAGCATCCGCAGACGTCCCTCGACCGCCACGACGTCCGCGAGGGCGTGGGCGATAGCGGTCAGCTCCGCACCGCTCAGCGGCCGCGCAAGGGCGGCGGCGCCAGCGGCAACGGCCGCGGCGGCATTGAGCGCGGAGGTCGCGCCGAGCAGGGCGAGCGTGACATCCAGTCGCGGGTCGGCGCCGTGCTCAACCAGGGTCGGATTGAGCGCGAGCGTCACCTGCTGACTCCCGGTCGCGGTCAGCTGCCGCTTCACGAGCCGCACGTCGGCGTGCCCTTCGATGCCGAACGTCAGCCGGCGCCGGGTGGCGGGAACCCGCTCGATCAACAGGGCCTCGCTGGTCGCGACGACCGCGGTACCGCTGGTCGCGAACAGGGCTGCCTCCTCGTCGGCCACTCCGATCAGCGAGCCGAGCCCCTCGGTGTGCTCCAGGTCGACATTGAGCACGAGCGCGGCGTCGGGCTGAACGATCTGCGCCAGGCGCGGAATCTCGCCGCGCTGATTCGTGCCACATTCGAGCACCGCCGCGCGATGGGTCCCGTCCAGGGTGAAGATCGTCATCGGCACGCCGATCAGATTGTTCAGATTCCCCGGCGTCGCGAGGACGTTGCCGCACAGCGCGCGCATCACCGCCGCGGTCAGCTCCTTGGTGGTGGTCTTGCCGGCGGCGCCACCGATCGCGATCACTGGCAGATGCGACGCCCGGCGCATCCGCTCCAGATGCGCCCGCGCCAATGCGCCAAGTGCGATCAGGGTATCGTCGACCTCGAAGCACGGGAGGGCGCCGGTCGCACGTCCGCGCATCACGATCGCGGCCGAGGCGCCGGCGCGTGCCGCCGCGTCGATAAATTCATGACCGTCACGCGCGGCCCGCAGCGCCACGAACAGCGCGCCCGCCGTGATCGAGCGGGAATCGATACTGACGCCGGCTGTGCGCGGACCCGCGTCACGCGACTCGGTCCCGCCGACCGCGGCGGCAAGCTCGCGTGCCGTGAAAGCACATCGATTAGCTGGAATCGGCGTCGCCATCCATTTCCTCTCCGCGCCACAGCGCGCTCTGCTAACTTAAGAATCTTGACGCAGCTCGCAGACTCGCCTGCTCGCTCCGCGCCGCAGGGCGCTCCGCGAGCATCACGTCTTGACAGCGTGGCATGAGCCTAGCAGGCTCAGTAGTTTGGAGCATATTACCGGTTTGGAGGTTACGCGCGATGGCGGCCGGCGAAACACCGATGGTCGGTGTAGTGATGGGAAGCAAGAGCGACTGGGAGTACATGGCGGCGGCGGCCGAGGTCATGACCGAACTTAAAGTATCACATGAAGTCAAAATCATGTCCGCCCATCGCACACCCGACTTTACGCTCGAGTACGCCTCCGGAGCCAAGGGACGGGGACTCAAGGCGATTATCGCGGGGGCCGGCGGCGCGGCCCATCTGGCCGGCGTGATCGCCGCCAAGACCCTGCTCCCGGTGATTGGCGTGCCGATGCCGACGACGATTCTCAATGGGATGGATTCGCTGCTCTCGATCGTGCAGATGCCGAAAGGGGTGCCGGTGGCGACGATGGCGATTGGCAAGGCGGGCGCCGCGAATGCCGGGCTGTTCGTTGCCGCGATTATCGCGCTCGAAGACGCCGCGCTGGCGGAACGGCTGGGGAACTGGCGCGCCGCCCGCGTCCGCGAACTGCTCGAACAGAAGCTGCCTTGAACAAGCTTTTAAAACTATCCCGATCGCGGCCTTGGCCGGCGATCATCCTGGGCACGGTCGCCGGTTTGGCGCTGCTTCCCGTCTTGGGTGTCGATTCCGCCCGGGCGGAGTCGGCGGTGCGCAAAGCGGGCAACCTCGTGGCCCCGAGCGACGCGGCCCTGATGGTGTTTTGTTCGGATCCGATGATCCAGCAGGTGCTGAGCCAGGATTTTCAGGTGGCCAAGCGTGCGGCCGGCGCCGACGCGAAGGCCCCGGTTACCCTGACCGTCATGGTCACCCAGCAGGCGCTCAAACCGGGCGTCTCGCTGGCGCAGGTTGCGCCGGGCGCGCCGCAGGTGGCTGATCTCATCAGGGCGGCGGGGGTGACGCCGCCGCCGTTGGGTGATACCGGCAATAAGAGCGACCCGGCGGCGATCGCCCGTCAACAAGCCATCGAACATCTGCACCCGGTCGATTCGCCGATGCAGCAGATCATGAACCAGTTTCAGGGGCATGGCGAACTCGGCCCGCCGGGGCCTTGCAGCGAGGAACCCAACCCGCAGCCCGGATGCCTCCAGCCGACCCCGAAGCCGCAGCCCGGCAGCCCGGGCTATACCGGCGACGTGCAGGATTATGTCCAGCGGACCGATTCCGGGAACCCGTTCCATCATGACGACGACAAGTCGTACGACACGGTGATCGTGGCGCGGGCGTCGCTCAGCGGCTCCCCCGACGAGTTGACCGTGGTGGCGGTGGCCCATCCGGGCGACGATCTCACCGACGCAAAGAAGCTGGTCGGCGAAGAAATCGCCAACGTCATCCTGCACTAGTCCCACGACAGAAAATTCACCGAGTACTTGGCGGCGCGGCTGTCCGTCGCAGACGCGTGGTTTAACTCGTCTATACCAGTAATGCGTCGCTAAACAATTGTTCTTGTGATTCTTTAGCTTATTTGATACAAAAAGCTGTCAAGTCAAGCTATTAGGATCTGCGTCGGGAGAATTTGAATGCGATTGCCAAAATCGGGATTCGTGCGCATCGTTTTCGGCCTTCTCGCCCGCGCTGTCGAAAGCCCGACCGCTAACCGTCAAGCATTCGCCCAGACCGTCACTCCCACGGCAAGCCCGGTCCCTGGCGATAGCATGCGCTGGAGCTTTGGCCATGGCGCCACCAGCCGATTTCCCGCAGCCGGCCCGATCGTGATCGTCGCGAGCCTGCTGTCGGGGCTCTTGTCGAGCCGCGCAACGTGGGCGCAGCTTCCTCCCCCGCCGGCAACCGCGCAGCCGTCGCCCGCGCAGTCCATGAGCCAGGAGGCCTGGCGTGCGTCAATGTCGCGGGCTCCGATGCCGCAGAAGGGGTGCTTCAAGGCCACCTATCCGAACACCGCGTGGCAGCAGGTTCCGTGCACGACCGCGCCGCCAGCTCCGTATCCGCCGGCGCGCGGGCCACGGTCCGATAACGTGGGCAACGGCAACGACTTCTCGGCCCAGGTGACGGGCTCCATATCCTCGGCGGTAGGGTCTTTCGACAGCGTCACCGGCGTGACCAGCGAGAGTGGCGACGTCGACGGGGTCGCACCACCGGTCGCCAACACCTTCTCGCTCCAGCTCAACGCCAACACCTTCACGACCTCGGTCTGCGACGGCGCCGCGAACCCGTCGGACTGCTCCGGCTGGCAGCAGTTCGTGTACTCCAACGCGGGTTTTGCATTCATGCAGTACTGGCTGCTCAACTGGGGAACAACGTGCCCCAATGGGTGGTTCTCGTACGAGCACGATTGTTATACAAACAGCAATTCCGTGGAGGTCCCCGTCCAGACGATCGCCGACTTGGCCCAACTAAACCTAACCGGCAATGCCGCCTCGGGCGGCATGGATACGATCACTTTGTCGACGGGTAGCGATGTCTACTCGGCGTCTGGCGAGGACAGCGTCCTCAATCTGGCAGCGGGCTGGCAGCAGGCCGAGTTCAACATCTTCGGCGACTGTTGTGGATCGCAGGCGATCTTCAACAGCGGCTCGACGATCGTCGTCAGGACCAGTCTGGACGACGGAACCACGAACGCCCCCTCCTGCGAGGAGGACGGTTTCACGGGCGAGACCAACAACCTCAATTTGGTGGCTCCCTGCGGTCCTGTCGGCGGGGCGTCTCCAGCGATCGTATTCACGGAGAGTCTCGACAGCGGCGCGCCAACGCCGACCCCAACTCCCACACCGACGACCGAGCTGACCATCTCACCGGCCAAGCTGAGCTTTGGCAATATCGACGCGACCGCGTCGAGCAAGACGAAGAAGCTGACGCTCCATAACACGAGCAAAACGGTGGCGGCCGTGATCGGCCAGCTCATCCCACCGGCCTCGTTCACCATCGCGAGCGACGGCTGCTCGAATCAGATTATCCAACCTAAGGATAAATGTACGGTCGAGGTTGCCTTTGTACCAGCGACCGCGATTGGCAGCGTGAGCGAGGTGTTGATGATTCCCTACAACGGGACGAGCCCGGCAGAGACGCTCGAGGGCAACGGCGTTGCGGTCACGTTGAAGGCTCCGAGTTCGAAGACCTTACCGAGTGCTGACGCCGGCTCGGTCGGCAAGACCGCGAACGTCACGATCAGCAACCGGAGCGCCGCCACCGTGCAACTGGGCGCGGCCAGCGGGCTCACGGACTTCACGATCATCGCCGATGGGTGCGCGAACGCCACTCTTGCACCGAAGGCGAGCTGCGTGGTGACGG
>JBKQPD010000293.1:0-8787 GCA_052145175.1 Binataceae bacterium (SeqCode)
CGGCACGCTGGAGGCGGTGAAGCTCCCGTCGTCCTGCACGGTGCCGATGACGTTCTGGTCGAGCAGCACCTGCGAGCCGGGGATCGCTCCCTGAATCGCCAACGACGCCACCTTGGGCATAGGCTTCAACTGGAACTCGAGTTTGAATTCCTCGCCTTTGCGTACCGGCGCGTGCTGCTCGAGGCAATGAGCAGCGGTCGATCTATTTCGATCTGTATATCGCGCCAGCTCATGCCGTTGCCCCTTGTGGACCGCCAGCTAGACGCTTCAACCATTTCGCGCGTTTGATCTTAGCCAACTCTCGTGAGAGAAATTCACAAAGGAATCCGAAGGTGCAGACGCAAGCGCGTTGGTGGATATGTTCCATTCGCGGTCCACGACCCTCGTTTCCCATTTTCCAGATTGCAACACGCGATACGTTAAGTATCGACGCGATATCCTGTTGGGCGAAAAGCATACTTAGTATGCTAACATCAGGCTAACCTACCCCAAAGCCCTAGCGAAACACGGAAAGAACTAGCTATTCGGGATTCGCGAATAGGAAACGGCTGGTGCGGGATTTAAGAGACCGTCGCAATCTCGGCTCCACTGTTGATCGACTCTCATCGGCAGAATCCTACCCGTCCAACGGATCGAGGACGAACCGTTAACAAGGCGCACAGATGCCCCACAAACGATTTATCGACGGCGCTGCTATCCGCGTCTAGGCTCAGGCGGCGCGATGGCAGTACGGGCGGGAAGCGTTCAACGGGATAGCGGTTTCATGGGCGATCCAACCGCCGACATGCCGCCTGAAACTCGCGCCAAAGCCTTGATTCAAGGGGCGAATCAAATATGGTCCTGAATCGCGTCCCGACCAGCTCGGTCTCGATGTTTAAACGCACATTCCGATCTAGTCTCGGTGGTTGTCTCTTTCCGTCGCGTTTAGCTTGTAGGGCGGCATTGTAGAAGTCGAGGTAGGCGGCCATCGACGCTCCGTGATCTCACGTGGAATTTAGCGTTTGGGCAGCACTGAGCCTCGTGCTGGGAAAACACGCCCGTACCGCCTTCACGCCGTGAGATAGGACGCACGTTGCATTAGAAAGTTGCGAGTCGCCCTCCAAGGATTAGATGGTGAGCAAATAGATGACAAAAACGGTCGCTTTTGTCACCTAAGCTGCTATTCGGATTCGTCCGTTACCCCGGCGCTACCCCAGACGCGGTGAATGGCGGAAAAGCTAGGATTTGAGTGAGGTTTTACGTGCTGACGGGTTGATAGGGTATCAGTGAATCTCGCGCGGACCGGGCAGGCTTGAATCGTCAAGCTTTAGGGCGGACCACAACAGAGGTCGGAAAAGTTATTGTGACAAGCGTGGCAACACCGTTTAGTTAGTTTCTAACTGACAGGTCATCGTGGAGATAAGGGGGAAGGGGATGCCTGCACGAGGCTCTTGGTTTCAAGGGTGGAAAGCTCTGGCTTTTGCTGCGTTAATGATACCGGGCTGTTCGATAGATCGGGGCACGCTGACGGCAATTGCCACACATAATGTAGCGGTTCCTTCTCAGCCGGTGGCACGCGACGTTGAAGGCAGTGATTGCGTGTATTTTGCGTTCGGAATGCCAGTAAGCGGTTCTCTAGCGCCCGACTTGCGGGAGGCGGTTGATAATGCCTTAGCCGAAGCACCAGAGGGAGACGCTCTTGAAAACGTGGTGATCTATCGAGACACAGCACCCTTCAGCGTCTGCCTCAGGGTTAAGGGTGACGTAGTCCGTATCGCGGGTCCAACTCAGACGAGTCTCTCGACGACACAGGTGATCAAATGAAAACATCCGCTATTTTGGTCGCATTCGCCTTCGGGATGTCCGCCTGTACGTCAACTAGGGTAGGCAGTCTGACGCTAGCCTCAACCAAAAATCTTGGCTACACCTATGCTCCCGTGGAAGAACGCGTTTCCGGAGAAGATTGCGCAACAAACATTCTCGGCATCCCGTTGGGCAGCATCAATCCCAATGTGCAGGAAGCTGTTGACCATGCGGTATCCCAGACGCCTAACGGCGATATGATGACAAATGTATCGATACACGACGATTTAATCTTCACGCTTCTCTTCAATCAGGCTTGCGTCAAGGTCCAAGGCGACGTAGTACGCTCGACGAACACAATAGCCAGCGCCTATCCGACAACACAGCTTACGTCGTCTTCGCTGGGTGCGAAACCTGCTGAACCGCTCAACAGGAACGGCGCTGTAACTTGGACCTCGCACGATCCGGCCGACGATATGCCGGACAGGTAGCCGCCGAGTTTGCGGATGTCTCGCGATCAATTTCCAAGGAAGTGAGTACCCGATAGATGGAATACGTTGAGAATAATTTAGGCCGCGACGAAGTAGTCCGCTATCGCGGGAAGCTGTCTTGGAGCATCTTTCTTTGGGCGTCAATCTTCCTACTCTTCAGTCTAATGACGTTTGTTCAAGGCGGTTGGGGAGCTGGCATCATATGGCTGATCTTGGCGGCTTACCCACTTATCCGGTTTCAGACCACCGAGCTTGCCGTGACGAATAAGCGAGTAATCGCAAAATTCGGTGTAATCCGTTGCCACACCATCGAGCAGCGACTTGAAATGGTTGACAACATTGGGGTCGAACAGGGAATCCTTCAACGCCTTTTCAAGGCAGGTTCGGTCCGCATTACCGGTTCGGGCGCAAGTCAGACTCCCATCAAAGGCATTGCCGACCCTTTGCGCTTCCGTCGTGAGGTGAACGAAGCAATTGACGCCCTAAAGATGCGGTCGATCAATTCAGCCGCGAGCTGAACCCCCTTTCCAGACCCCGCAATCAAGCTAGTGGCGGGCAAGCGAGAGGCAATGTGAAAAATTGCGTTGATCCATCCGTGGAACCCTTTAGGCAATGTTCGTGAGCACCGAGGTGCGGAGGCATTTTATGAACGCTCAAAAATATCCTGTGTGTTATTGGGACGGCTTTCACACGGTAAATGGTGAATGGGGCTTGGATTCCTCCGGACCGACTCCTCTCGCCGATTTCGACCGGCACCGGATCGCCGCGTGGGCATCACTTTCGGTTCCGGCGGACTTACACCCCGGCACGGTGCGCGTCTTCGTTGACCCTGACATGAATATCGAGACGGTGAGGACGCTGCTAAAGAAAATCGTTAAGGATATGACTGGATCGTGGGTCAAAGTGACGCAGGAGTTCCCAGACAACGCGAAACGCGCCTTGACCATTCGACAAGGCGACGATCACAAAACTTATATCATCGAATAATTTACTGCGCCCTGATTTGCGCCTGCGCCGGAAACTCGATAAGGTCGCCGGTTGATTCTCCCGTCACGATTTCCGCCAGCCGTCTATCCCATTTCAAGAGCGCTGCCCGTTTTTCGTTGTCATAGCTGTGCCGATCATAGACGGCGGTTATGCTGCGCTCCACATGATTTAAAATCTTCGAGACGACCAGCCGCTCGATGCCGATGCCCGTCATAAGCGACGCTGCGGTGCGCCGGAGATCGTGGAATTTGAAATCGATTCCCGTCGCCTGCTTGATGCGCCTCATCGGCTTTTGAAGGTTGAAAAGGGACGACCCGCGCTTGCCACCGGGGAATGCGTAGCCCTTATCGTTCGCGCCGTTGCGGTCTACTAATAGACCGCGCAAGATCGCCTGCGTCTGCGGCGCCAATGGAACGCGATGCGCCAGACCGTTCTTTGCCCGTTCAGCCGGGATGGTCCACCAGCCGCCGTCAAGGTCTACTTCGTTCCAAGTCATACCGAGGACTTCGCCCTTACGTTGAGCGGTCAACAGCGCGAGCCTGAAAGCCGACGCGATCTTAGACGGCTCCGCGTCGAGCGCCCGCCAGAGTACCTTGATTTCCGCGTCGCTCAGAACCCGCTCCCGCTGGCGCTCCTGTCCGGGGCGCGGCACGCGATAGGCCGGATTGTTTTCCACAATGTCGCGCCCGATAGCGAAATTGAAAATCTTGCTTATTAGCGCTCGGACCCGGTTCGCCATGATCGCCGCATCACGGGCAACGATTCCGTCTAGCACTCCAATTACATCGCGGCGCGTGATTTCGGCGGCCTTCCGGTTGCGCCACGCCGGCAAAAGGTCGTGTTCAATAATGCGTTCATCCTCGGACCACGACCGCTTGTTCATCTTGGCGTGCCGCGCGAGGTAAAGCTGGGCAAGCTCCCAGAACGAATCCGCGTCTTTAGCTTGCTGCTTGTCTGTAGCAGGATCGGCGCCTAGCTGTGCGTCGCGTAAGGCTCGCTTTGCCACGTCGCGCGCGTCGGCCAGCGAGATCGCGGGATAGCCGCCTATTGTTAGACGGCGTAGGCGCCTCGCGTGACGATACATTACGGTCCACGTCTTAACGCCATTCTCGGTGACGCGGAGGCCAAAACCGGGTAGCTTTTTATCCCAGTAGTCCGCCCGCTTGTCGGTTGGTTTGATCGAGTCAATGAAAGCTGCTGTTAGCGCGTGACGCATGTTACCCTCGGTTTCGGGGTAACGCCGGGGTAACAAAATCGCGTAACCCTACGAAACGTCCAGGGTAACAGTCAACGCGAAAAATGTAATTATTTCAAGGATAAATTGAAGCGTGCAATATTACGAAACAAGCGATGTTTCAGTATTTTCCCGACTCTTAATCAGCGGGTCTGGAGTTCGAGTCTCCAACGGCCCACCAAAAAACCCCAACAAAACCAAGCATTTCTCTGAAATCTGCGTGGACATCGCGGTGCTCAACTTTCCGGATTGGCCGCCAGCTGTCCGCCGTTGTCAAGGGTGTCGAGTACAGCGTTGTGTTCTGCCAAACTTTGATTTGTACCGTACGTCACACAATTCTCGGTACGGTTGGATTCCTCGGCGAGACCAACTTCATTTCGTTGTTGGATGCTTCGCGCTGATTCAGCAAGCGCTCGGTCGGCTGATGTCGATCGACTACGCGAGCCGCAAAACAGAACGGTGAGAAGAGTCCTCGCCCCGCGAGTATCAGCTCCAGATTCCGCGTCGTCAAGTTGCTCCATAGCCCCACCGGTACGAGACTAGCCGCTGAATCGCGTGGGCATGTACGGGGTCCTCGTAGAGGCGTGGCGGAGGACGCGTTAGAGTTGCTCTATTTTTCGATAGGGAAGGTGTGCACGATGGATGTCAGCAAAATTCCACCCGGCCGCAATCCGCCGCTGGAAATCAATGTTCTGATCGAGATCCCGCAGGGTGGTGTGCCGGTAAAGTACGAACTGGACAAGATTTCCGGTGCCCTTTTCGTCAATCGCTTCCTCCATACCGCGATGTACTATCCCGCCAACTATGGTTTCATTCCCAACACCTTGTCAGAGGATGGTGACCCGTGTGACGCGTTGGCACTCTCGCAGGTCCCGGTCACGCCCGGCGCGGTGATCCGCTGCCGGCTGATCGGCGCCCTATTGATGGAAGACGAGCATGGCATCGACGAAAAAATCCTCGCTGTACCCGTCGACGAGCTGAATCCGTACTACGACCGGGTCGAAAACTACACGGATCTTCCCCCCATTATGCGTGATCAAATCGAGCACTTCTTCCGCCATTACAAGGACCTCGAAAAAGATAAATGGGTAAAAGGCCTGCGCTGGGTTGCACGGGAGGACGCTTATGATCTGATCCGTGAAGCAATCTCCCGCTTCCATAAGCCGTAATCTTGCCTTCGTGCCGCGGCGAGCCCTCAAGTGGGACTGCGGGCTGATCAGATGGAACAGCGTCGTGAGCCCATCGAAACGTCGACAAACGGGCGCGGCGCGCAATTCGTGCTTCTACCGTAATGGTGCTATGAAAACGCGCTACTCCCTGGCGCCCAGTGGCATAGCGCAGCAAGAACGTCCAACCGAAGATATAATGCACGCCTAGGCATTCTAGCTTACCTGCGGGTCGTTGGCGGTCCGGTCGGCAGAGGGTGGATTTTCGATTTCGGCTTCTGCGACTCAAGGTGGCTCTGCAGCCGTCTCGTAGCATCCGCGAGATCTGATTCGCTAACCATATTGTAACGATCGAAAACGCTCCTGGTCTTGTGGCCAGACAGCGTCATCGCAACGCGATCCGGAATGCCGGCGCGCACCATATTGCGTACCGCGGTGCGTCTTAGGTCATGAACGAGAATCGCACCGAGACCGGCGGCTTTACACGCATTCGCCCACGCCTTGCGAAAGTCCCCGATCGGTTCGCCGTCACGATGGAACACGAACGGGCAATCGAGCCGCCTTGCACTATGCGCCCGCTCGATTATTTCGAGCAGCTCGGCCGAGAGCGGCAGGAGCCGGCCCTCCTTGTTCTTGCTGACCTCGGGCCGGAGGTGGACCACGCTACCGGCGAGGTCCACGTCGCGCCACTCCAGCGCCTTCATCTCTCCCAGCCGCCAGCCTGAGAGATACAAGAACGTTATCGGGTTCCTAAGATACTCCGGCAGGTTTTCGCGAAGAGCGATGAACGATCCGTGATCGACGAAACCTTGACGCGCATTATCCTCCTTGAGCGTTGGGATAGATGACATGGTCGTCAGACGGCCGTCCTGTACGGCTAGAGTGAACATTCGCTTCAGCGCCGCTAATTCCCGATTGATACTAGCGTTTGCAGCCTCCTCGCGCTGTCGGCTCGCAGCGTAGGCCTTGATCCGATCAGTCGAAATGTCGACGGCGCGGGCGAGCCCGAAGAATTTTCTTAGATGGCCGATCGAAAGTCGCGCCGACCGAAGCGAGCGGCGATGGTTAACCTGGTAATCCGTGAGCAGCCCATTTGCGAGATCGTCCAACGTGAGACGTTCTTCGCGGCCTCCGGCCGACCGCCCGGTCGCAACCTCGGCCAACCGTTGTTTCAGCAGCTTGCGGGCCTGCGTTTCGCTGTCGGAATGCGAGCTTTCGCGGTGCTCCTTACCGCTATGGTAGTATGCGATCCAGTAGACGGGGCCGCGCTTGAAGATTCGACCCAGACCTCTCATCGATTCTCATCTCTGCTCTTCCAAACTGACCGCATATGCACGGCTTCGGCGGACCGCAAAATAAATTTGTGCGATTACGCCGAACCACGAGCGGGGACGCAAAAGCCGCCGCTCGTCGGTGACGGGTTCCAGCTCGGGCATCGGCCGCGCAATAGCATTGCGCTTTGCGCGTGAGGGCTCTGACGTGATTATCAATGGCCGCGACGAAAAGAAAATCGCGGCCGTGGTTAAGGAAGCTGAGGCGTTCGGACGCCGCGCGCTCGGCGTCCGCGCGAACGTCGCCAGCTTCGCCGAGTCCAGGGCGATGGTCGAACGGGCGCAGGCCGAATTTGGTCATCTCGACATCCTGGTATGCAGTGCGGGCGTATTTCATCACACGCCTTTCCTCAAGATGAGCGAGGAAGAATGGGATGAGGTTCTGACCGTCGACCTCAAGGGGCTCTTCAATTGCACTCGCATTGCCATTGGGCAGATGGCTGAGCGGAAATGGGGGCGGATCATCCTGATCACGGCGACCTCGGGTATCAATCCACCACCACAGATGGCACATATAGCGGCGGCGAAGACCGGCGCACACGGCTTCGCGCGGTCAATCGCGGCGGAGTTCGCCTCCGCGGGGGTAACCGTAAATGTGATCGCGCCGGGGCTGGTCGATACGCCGATCCTCGGGAACTTCAGCGAAGAGGCGCTGAAGGAGTTCCGTCGCAGAGGTGCCGATCGGCCGGATTGGACGTCCCGAGGAGATAGCGGAGGCCGCGCTCTACTTTGCCTCGGAGGAGTCGGCCTACGTGACCGGACAGATCCTCAACATGAGTGGTGGAACGGTCATCTAGAAGCAACCTGTTTTACGAAGGAGCGAGTTCGATGCCACTGCTTTACGAGAAGCACGACCACGTCGGTATCCTGACGCTGAGCCGGCCTGAAGCCCGGAACGCCTGGCATCAGGAGTTCGCAACCGGCTTGCAGGAGCAGTTGCCGGAACTCGAGGAAGATCGGGACATCCGCTGTGTCATCCTGACCGGCGACGACACCGGGGGAGCCTTCAGCGCGGGCGCCGACCTGAAAAATCCGCGCACGCACACGCAGAATTCGATAGCGGACTTTATCGAGGGATTACCTCACCGACGCCGGTCAAGCCCGATAGTCCAGGTCGCTGACTTCGCCAAGCCTGTCGTAGCGGCAGTCAACGGCTACGCGATTGGCATCGGCTGCATTCTGACACTCTGTTGCGATCTGATCGTGGCGTCGGAGCGCGCTGAGTGGCGCCTGCCGCAGGCGGCGCTGGGGATCCTGCCGGCGCAGGGCGGAGCATTGCGGGCGGCACGTTGGATTGGCAAAGGGCTCGCGATGCGGTTGGCGCTGGGATTTCCGCTGCCTGCCGCGGAAGCCTATCGGATCGGACTCGCCCAATGGCTCGTTCCACATGGCGAGTTGATGACTCAGGCGATGAAGGTAGCGGAGCACATCGCTGCGCTCTCGCCGATGGCGACGCGCATGGTGAAGGAGTCACTCAATACAGGGCTCAATATGCCGCTCGACGAGGCCGCTCATGCGGATCTTTATCGCTTCATGGCGCTTGAGCTCACGGAGGATGAGGCCGAGGGTCATCGAGCCTGGCGCGAACGGCGCAAACCGCAATTCAAGGGGCGCTGATGAGTTGCCCCCATAAGCTTCCGTCACGCCACGCGCGGCGACGCACCTCGTAAGGGAGAAGCGTGGACAGCGTCGCGAGAAGCCGTACGCATTTCGTCATGGAGGCGCGTTCAAGCATGGGAGCGTCAGGCTTGGGTTATTGCGATCAGCCTCTTCATCGCGCTGTTTCCTTCTTTGGC
>JBKQPD010000294.1:0-21802 GCA_052145175.1 Binataceae bacterium (SeqCode)
TGGGGGGGGGATTCTCACCGTGGGATGGCTGCGTACAATTTGTGGCATGGATCCATCGCCGCTGGAAGACGCGGCCGCCGGGCGAGCAGCGCTTCTATTAGCCGGGCGCGCCATGAATTATGATGACGCTATGAAAACAGCTCCGCTTGACGTCGCTAGTCTCGTCGATATGCGGACCGGCACGCTCAGCCCTTCGATCTATACCGATCCCGCGATCTACCAGCTCGAACTCGAGCGCATCTTCGCCCGCTCCTGGCTCTTTCTTTGCCATGAAAGCCAACTGCCCAAGGCCGGGGATTTCTTCGCGACCTATATGGCCGAGGATCCGATCCTGGTGGTGCGCCAGCGTGACGGCTCGATCAAGGCGTTCATCAACCAATGCCGCCATCGCGGGATGCGGATATGCCGCGCCGATCTGGGCAACGCCAAGGTCTTCATGTGCTCGTATCACGGCTGGACCTACGATATCGGCGGCAACCTGATCTCGGTGCCGCGCGAGGAGGACGGTTTTCATCACGAACTCGATAAGGCGAGTTGGGGCCCGGTGCAGGTCCTGCGGATCGAGAACTACCGGGGGCTGATTTTCGGTAACTGGAGTTTGGCGGCGCCGTCGTTCGTCGATTATCTGGGCGGGATGAAGTGGTACACGGATGGCTATTTCGATCGCACCGACGACGGCACCGAAGTAATCGGCGGCCTGCACAAGTGGGTGCTCGACTGCAACTGGAAGTTTGCCGCCGAACAGTTCGCCTCGGACATGTATCACGCCGAGCTGAGCCATAGCTCCGCCCTGCTGGCGTTCCTGCCGGAAGGGACCGATCCGGCGATGGCCGCGCTCGCCGCCGAGGGGCGTCAGTTCAGTGATCCGGGTGGTCACGGCACCGGATTTTTCACCGCGCCGGACAAGGGTGCGCTCCGGGCGGTGCTGGGTGAAGCGGCCGATTTTATCCGCACCAAGGAGCGCGATCAGGCGGTTCGCCGGGTGGGCGAGGTGCGCGCCAAGGGCGTCTTCGGCGGTCACATGACGATCTTTCCGACCTTCTCCTTTCTGCCGGGAACCTACACGATGCGCGTATGGCATCCGCGCGGCCCCGGGCAGATCGAAGTGTGGGCGTGGGCATTGGTCGACAAGGGGATGTCGCCCGCGCAAAAGGACGCGATCCGCAAGGGCGTGATGCGAACCTTCAGCGCCGGCGGGCTGTTCGAGCAGGACGACGGCGAGAATTGGCTCGAAATCCAGAAGGTGCTGCGTGGACACATGGCGCGCCGCACAACTCTGAACGTGCAGATGGGCCTGGGCCACGAACGCGACGATGACCCGCGCTTTCCGGGGACCACCAATCATGTTTATGCGGAAACGGCCGCGCGCGGTTTCTACCGCCACTGGGCCGAATTGCTCGCTACGCCGTGAGGATGAGGAGCGCTAAGCGATGGCCTTGATCAAAGCCTGTAAAGTGGATCAACTGAAACCGGGTGAAGCTATCCGCCTCAACCTGACGCCGCCGATCGCGGTCTATCGTCTGAACGACGGCTTCTACGCGACCGAGGATACCTGCTCACATGCGCAGGCGTCGCTCGCCGCGGGCGATATCGATCTCGAGGAATGCACCGTCGAGTGTCCGTACCACGCCTCGCAATTTGAGATTCGTACCGGACGCGTCCTGTCCTTGCCGGCGAGCAAGCCGGTCAAGACCTACCCGGTCAAGGTCGAGGGCGACGAAGTCTTCGTCGAGACGCCGTAACGTGTCCTCTTCGGGTGCGTCAGGATTGCCGGGTCAACTTCGGCGTCCCTCAGACGCCGCCGACGAGAGCGCGGGGGAGGCCGCGGGTGGACAGATCGGCGTGACGGTATAGGTCAGCGGGAAGGTCCGCCCATCAGATCCGGGGGTCACCTTATTGTCCGTAAAATACGAGATAAGTGGCGCGTCATTCAGCCACCCAAGAGCCGAAGTCTCATCGAACTTCGATCCGGTGTCCTCAGACGCCGATGCACAACCGGTCTTCTCGGCCGTGATCGTGTACGTTTGATCGCGCCTGACGGTCGTGGTTCCCGATCCTGTTCCGATCAGTTGCCCATCCACGTAGAGTTTGGCCTCGGGGTCAAGACTCTGGACATGAATCTTGTCGCTGGTGCTGTACGCGCAGCCGAAGCTCTGGAGCGTGAAGGCCAAGAGCATAAGCCGGGCAACCGCGGTCAGGAAACGCTTCATCAAGACTTCCTCTCTGCCGACGCCCCGCTGACTCCAGACAAGCCGGTGGCGTGGGCTTCGACGATCGAGGGTGGCGAAGTTTCCATCGAGGCGCAATAGATCATTCGGTCCGGGTAGTGGGTCAGTTCAAACTGACCCACTACCTCGGTCCGCGACGAATCCGGCATGCTGTCAGGCAGGTCGCACTGGATGCGGGCGCCGAACAGGCTTGTCTGCGCTACAGATTCGAGACGACCGCGCGCGTCAACTCGACCGTCTTGCCGGTTCCCCCCTGATCCGGGGTCAGCACCTTGCCGTCCGCATAGACTTTGCGGATCGCGTTCTCGAAGCGGCGGGCTTCGTCGCGAAAACCCAGGTAGTCGAGCATCATCGTAGCCGAAAGCATCGTCGCGGTCGGGTTGATGATCCCCAGCCCCTTGATATCCGGCGCCGTGCCGTGCACCGACTCGAAGTAGGCGTAATCGTCGCCGTAGCAGCCTGAAGGCGCGAGCCCCAGGCCGCCGATCGTGCCGGCGGCCGCGTCCGAGAGGATGTCCCCGTACAGATTCGGCATCACGACGACGTCGAGATCCTGCGAGCTTTGCACGATCCGCCGGGCGAAGTCGTCGACGATATACTGCTCGTACTTGACTTCCGGGTAGCCGGCGACGGTCTCTTCGACGATTTGCCGGAACAGACCGTCGCTTTCGCGCAGCATGTTGTACTTCGAGGTGCAGGTCACCTTGCCGGGATGGCCCTCGCTCTTGCGCCGGAGCGCGAGCTTGCAGGCGAAATGCGCGATCCGGCGCGTATTGCGCTCGGTGATCACCTTGATCGCATAGATGCCGCGCTCGGTGGTGTCCAGCTCCTGCCGCAGGATGCGGCTGCGCAGATGCAGCGGCGCGAGCTGCTCGAGCGGTCCTTCGAGTCCCAGGTAAAGGTCCTCGAGGTTCTCGCGCACGATCACGTAATCGATCCCTTCCGGACGCGCGAGGGGACTGCGGGAGCCCGGCATGAAGCGGCAGGGGCGCAGGTTGGCGTATGTCTGTTTGCCCCACCGCAAATACACGATCGCATTGGTGCGGCCGTTGGTCGAGCCGAACAGGGTCGAATCCGAACGGTCGATTGCGGCCCGCGCGGCCTTGTCGGTCTCGCCGCGCACCCACTCCTCGCCGGGCGGAAACTCGATGAAATCGATTCCGACCTTGAGCGCCCGCATCACTTCCATCGCGGCCGCGACGGTATCCGGCGCCGTGTCGTCACCGGGCAATACTACGACCTGCTTGTTGGCCACTGGCGTTCCTCGCGAAAAAGGTGAGGGCGGCGCTGGAGCCGCCGGTTTTATCTCTGGCCGCGACTCGCGGACTCGCCCGCCCCCTGTTCCGTGCCTCCGGCACGGTCGTTTTGAATTAGCCGCCGTAGTTGACGCCGCACTCTTTCAGGGTCAGCGGGTCGCTCTCCTTGCTGAGATGCGCCTCGGTGACCACGCCGATTACGATACTGTGGTCGCCCTTTTCGAAGAAATTGATCACGTCGCATTCGACCGCGGCGGGCGCGTCGGTGATTATCGGGCAGCCGTTGTTGCCGTCGGTGTAGGCGTAATTGCCGTATTTGCCGTCTTTCGGCTCGACGTGTTTGAAGAAGGCGAAGGCAAGGTCCTTCTGCCCCGTCCCGAGCATCGAGAGCGTGAACTTCTTCGACTGCTTCACCAGCTCATGCGCGGTCGAGTCGGTCTTGATCCCGACCACCACGAGCGGCGGCGCAAAACTCGCCTGCGTGGTCCAGTTGACGGTCGCCACGGTCGACTTGTCGCCATGCTTCGCGCCCAGGACCTGGAGTCCGTAGGGGATCATCCGGAGCCCTTTTTTCTTTGCATTTTCGTCCATTTTCGTCAGCCTCCAGCTTTAGATTGAATCGAGTTGACGCGGCCTTCGACGGTTCGGGAGCCGAGACTCGTCGCGGCGGGTCGCTCGATGATATGATTCACGAAGCAGAGTGCACCAATGGCCGTTGGCAAGTCAAAGACAGCCCCGAAAATCCGTGGTCTTTCCGAAGTCGGCCGCTACGCGATCGGCGTGCAATGGGTCGACGGCCACGACAGTATCTTTCCACTCGAGAGCCTCCGCCGCTATTGCCCGTGCAATGCGTGCGGCGGCCGGATCGACGGGGAGATTCCCGCGGCGAGTCAGCGGCTCGCGCAATTCGCGCAACTCGGTGACGCGGCGGTCTTCGCTGAATGGGCGGACGGCCACGAGACGCTCTACACCACCGTCCAGCTCCGCGACCTCTGCCGCTGCGCGCGCTGCGCCGGCGAACCGGAGCGTCCGCTCACCGGCAGCTGAGGCTAAACAGGAATATCCTAAGGTAAAACAGCATTAAGGTTTGTTATTCCGAGCGTACCGCGGAATCCTGACAACTTTCCCCGCTCTTAAATCCTATGCGCACCGGGAGCGCCGTATCGCGGACTCGCTCAGAAACGACTTGAAAGGTTGGTTGAGACTCTGAGCGAAGATCTTTCGACCGTGGCGCGCTCGCGCGCCCTACTGCTTGCAATGCGCGCCCTTGACGCGTTACGCCCATTAGACTACGACTTCCCGTGTTTGCAGTTCAAAAGCGGACACTCCATCCAATAGATGGTCCCTGAAGACTCGGGAGTGCCGAAAAAAGATGACTGCGAGCTTTCATCGCGTGGCCAGTAGGCCGTGAGGAGTCGGCTATATGCCCTTGATTTCACTCACAGAAATGCGTTAGTGGTTTCGGTCGCGTCGCTCCGCCGAGCTCAATGCCTTGAGCTACTGGGCGCTTGCAGCCGTGGCTGGCGTTCCAGTCTACCTTCTTATTCATCTCGTCTTCTCCGGCTACTCTCAACTACAACGCGATTACCAGCTAAGCAGCTGGGTTCGGGTCCAGAAAGCGGCTCCGGCCGTTTTTTCGGCGGTGGCAAAAGAAGGCTTCTCGGACAAGCTGCCCGGATTATTGACTCGGATACAGGACGGCGACGAACAGAATCCTGGCGAACAAACGATCTCGATAGTCGACGCTAAGACACTCATGCTCCCGATAACTAGCGCCTCATGTAAGCCAGGAGCTTCCGTCTTCGGGATCTCTGATAACCCTGTCTATCCAAAGTGTGTTAGCCGCGCCAAGACTACCGCATTTACCCAGACGGAGAATCAAGTATTCAGTAACGTCGCTCGCTACCTTGCCAGCATATCAAATAATTCTAACGCTACTTCGGATCCAGCAAACGCGGAGCGCGACCTCGCCAGATCGCTAGGTCTATCGCAATCGTTTGATGTTCCATGGATGTACGTCGCGAGCAAGGCTGGCGCTATCGCGGTCTTCCCTGGGACCGCAGTTATCGCCGATCCAAAATGGAACATATCCTCGCGACCATGGTTCATGGCTGCATTCGGCGGAGAAGCCCAGCTCGAATCCAAAGGTCTATATGACACCGACCTGTTAACCGTTCCGTACCTCGATGTCTTGGCGAAAAGCTCGATTCTAGTACGCACATATATAAACAAGTTTTCGATGGGACAGGAGCAGTTTCTCGTCGCCATAGATTTTCATCTCCGAGACGAAGCCACAGCAGAAGCACCTGTTTCGACATTTACTGCTGTCGCGGCGCCCGACAGGATACATCTTGTCATAGCCCTTCTTTCAACATTATTGATTTTCAGTATCATCAGATCGCTATCAATCAAGAGGTTATCAACTTACGTCTTCATTCGGGCACAGTCTTCTTACGGGATGCTAAATGCTAAACGTAATATTGAAGTTCGCGCTGATAAAACTCGCGACAAACAGATCACTAGGGGGGTGCAGCTCGAGCGTTTTCCTTTTGTTTTCAAGCTCCTAGATGATGAACATTTCACAGCCTCTGATACGAATACTACGGAAGTCGAAAAGGTGCTCAGCGGCCTTCGCGGGCTTGAATGGTGGAACGTTAGTTATGAAGTTGCCAGCAAGTGGCGCCTCTTGTGGCTAAAATTTGAGAGCGTAACCCAACAACCGATCGGTGAACTGCAGCTGGCTTTCTCTAGCGCAATTCTCCCAGAAGCTTCTTGGGCGTCCTTTAACAACAATCTTTTCTCCCAACAGGACGAACAGTATGTTCGGGACAAGCTTGCTCGTGCGTTGAAGGCCGGAAGCCACGGGTCTATCTTTCTAGTGCCCGACAGCGACCCAGCTATTCTACCGGAAGGCTCGGCGGGGATTCCGAACGCAATTCAGGCTGTTGTAGGAATGGACAAGTTGCTGGCTGTTCGGCAGGCCCGGGCATACGTAAGCCTCACAGGAGCTCAATTATCAAAGCTCTACTCCGAAGCAGACAATATTAGGGCAGTGATGTTGTCAAGCTATTTTCAAGAGTTGCTAGAGCACGACGATACAGAGTTTCTGTGCAAGGGTAATACTATCTTCCGCCTCGTTTCGTTTCCGACTGAATCGTCGAATCTTGACCTTTCGGATAAGGCACAAGAGGTTTTTGACAGCCTCAAACTCGAGTATGCAGATCGCTCTCGACGTCTTGCGCGTGCAAACGACCAAATTACCCTCGAGGACAACTTGGCTCGACCCTATGATTTCGTGATCGTCAGAGAAAAGGACGGGAGTGAATATTTAGTCGTGGCTCACGATGTATCTACGGTATCACGCGTTGATCGGTCGAGCGGGAGCAAATCAAAAGTGGCCTCCTATGGCGTCGAAGCATATATATCTTGGCGAGAGGCTGATTTGGCCTTTTACCGAGAGGTGTTTTCGCGCTTAGCATCCTCGTCGGTGGACGTTTTTCACTAGCGTAGAGTTGTTGCGCCAATCTTCTCTCGATGACTTCAGCCGGTGTCGGCGTCACTCTCCAGCGGCGCCCTGTCGCGAACCAGGCGCGCATATGCTCACGTCGATCCCCCACTTCTTTCTAACCCGAGCGGCTAATTTCTATTTGAGTGTTCCACCCTTTTCAAAGGCATTAGCGCATTACAGCTCTGAGCCCAACAAGTATTCGTTGCGATCGCAAACAAAACCAGTGCGGCCGAGCACCGAGAAACCAAAGTGAGAATCATTCACTCCTCCTTGACTAACCCCCTCAACGACCGACTAGTCGCTGTAGCTGCTCGGGATAGCGCGCTCCCTGGACTGTGATCCGCGAAGCCGCGCTATCGATCTCACTAAGATCTTCAGATGTAAGTTCGATCGCCGCGGCGCCGTTGTTCTCTGCCAGCCGCGCGATTTTCGTCGTACCGGGGATTGGAACGATCCACGGCTTTTGGGCGAGCAGCCACGCGAGCGCGATCTGCGCAGTGGTCGCCTTCTTGCGCTCCGCGATCCTGCCGAGCAGATCAACCAAGGCCTGATTCGCTTTGCGAGCCTCAGCCGTGAAGCGCGGAACGATGTTACGAAAATCCGAACTGTCGAAGGTGGTATGTTCGTCGATCTTGCCGGTGAGAAAGCCTTTACCGAGCGGACTGAATGGAACGAAGCCGATGCCCAGTTCCTCGAGCGTCGGCAGTATCTCCGTTTCGGGCTCGCGCCACCACAGTGAGTATTCGCTCTGGATCGCGGTGACCGGCTGGACGGCGTGGGCGCGGCGGATAGTCTTCGCGCCCGGCTCAGAAAGACCAAAGTGCTTAACTTTGCCTTGCTGAATCAGATCTTTCACGGCACCAGCCACGTCTTCGATCGGCACCTCCAAATCGACTCGATGCTGATAGAAGAGATCGATGGCCTCGATCTTGAGGCGTTTGAGCGAAGCCTCGGCGACCTCCTTGATGTGCTCCGGGCGGCTATCAAGCGCCCCTGGAGTACCGATCTTGAAACCAAATTTGGTGGCGATCACCACCTGTTTGCGGAACGGGGCGAGGGCTTCACTCACCAGTTCTTCGTTTATGAACGGACCGTAGACTTCGGCGGTATCAAAGAAGGTGACGCCTTGTTCGATGGCCCTCCTGATGAGAGCGATCATCTCCTGTTTGTCGGCGGGCGGTCCGTAACCAAAGCTCATGCCCATGCAGCCAAGTCCGATCGCTGAGACTTCCAAGTTACTTTTTCCGAGTTTGCGCTTTTGCATCGTTGGCTCCTTCGCTTCGGAAATTATTGTCAGCGCGGCCGCAGTCTGATCGTCGCGGAGCGCGCCTCAGGACTCACTATGGAGTCGACGATGCTGGCCTGGTAGCGGCGGTACTTGACGCGGTACGCGGCGTCGATCGCGTCGTTGAGCCCGGGATCAGCGTCGGTGAAGATCACCTCTTTCGCGACGCCGCCGGCGCTAATGCGGCCTTCATGCCGTATCTGGGCGCCGCGAAACCAGGCGGCGGTGCGCCCGTTCACAGACCGGACGCAGAGCTCGTCGCCGACACGGGCCACCCAGATCGTCACCGGCTTTCGCGTTGTGCCGTCGCGTCGGAGTGAAGCGATCTGCAGCTCTTCTGCTTTTCCAATCGAGTCGAGCTCGTCGCGCGTCCACGTCGTCATCGGCGTATCTCCTCTGTGATCCTATGTGGCGTCCGCTCAGCTCTGGTATTGCTCGTCGCTGACCTTTTCCATCCAATCGACCGCTTTCCCGTTGAGTTTCTCTACGATCGCGATATGCGACATCGCGGTGGTCGCCGTTGCGCCGTGCCAATGCTTCTTGCCGGGCGGACACCAGATCACGTCGCCGGGCCGGATTTCCTCTTTAGGTTCGCCCCAACACTGTGTCCAGCCGCATCCGGCGGTGACGATCAACGTCTGCCCGAGCGGATGAGTGTGCCACGCCGAGCGCGCACCCGGCTCGAACGTCACCAGGGCGCCATAAGAATGAGCGGGCTCGGGCGGATCGAACAACGGATCGATCCGTACGCTACCGGTGAAATACTGCGATGGCCCTTTCATGGAAGGTCGGGAACCGCTTCGTTTGATTTCCATCGTCACTCCCTTTTTCGATTGATCCGGCGGTCGCGCCGGACGCGTTCAAGCACCAATCTAGAGCGCGTGACAGACCGCGACTAGATGGTAGAATGCGCATGACCTTATGAGATGGATTCATGAATGCCGCGCGAAGAGTTAATAACCTCCTGGCCTTCCTTGCGGTCGCGCGCGAGCGGAGCTTTACCAAGGCCGCCGCGCAGCTCGGGGTGTCTCAATCGGCCCTGAGCCATACCATCCGTGGACTTGAGGAACGGCTCGGTCTTCGGCTGCTGACGCGCACCACGCGCAGCGTCTCCCCAACTGAGGCTGGTGAGCGCCTGCTTCAGACCGCCGGCCCGCGGTTCGAGGAAATCGAGGCCGAGCTGGCTGCGCTGGGTGCGCTGCGGGAAAAACCCGCCGGGACGATCCGGATCACGACCACGGAGCATGCTGCCAACTCGATCCTCTGGCCCAAGCTCGCGCAAGTGCTGCCCGAATATCCGGAGATCAAGGTCGAAATCATCGTCGAACAGGGCCTGACCGACATCGTCGCCGCACGCTATGACGCGGGCGTACGTCTTGGCGAGCAAGTCGCCAAGGACATGATCGCCGTGCGCATCGGGCCGGACATGCGCATGGCGGTCGTTGGTGCACCTTCCTACTTCGAGCGGCGGCCGCGTCCGACTAGACCCCAGGACCTGACCACTCACAACTGCATCAATCTGCGGCTGCCGACCTTCGGCGGTCTGTATGCGTGGGAGTTTCAAAAAGGCCGGCATGAGCTGAAGGTTCACGTCGATGGGCAGCTGGTGTTCAATAGCACCGGGATGATCCTCAACGCCGCGCTCGCCGGGTTTGGTCTAGCCTACGTGCCTGCGGACTTGGTGCAGGCCGGGATAGCCGAGGGGAAACTGATCAGGGTACTCGCCGACTGGTGTCCGCCCTTTCCTGGCTACCATCTCTACTACCCGAGTCGCCGCCAAGCCACGCCCGCTTTCGCCGTACTGGTTGAAGCGCTGCGCTACCGGCGCTCCTAAGCCGTCTATCAGATGAATAGATCGGTTCACCATCAGCCTCCGCCGTTTCGCGGCGCAGCTCCAGCGCCTTACGCGATAACCTTCTCAGCCTTGAGGGCGGCGATCTCGGCGTCGGAGTAGTTGGCGGCGCACAGTACCTCGTCGGTGTGCTCACCGAGCCGCGGCGGCATCCGGCGCAGTGCCGACCGCTCACCGTTGATGCTGACGGGGATATCCACGAACTTCATTTCGGGAATCCGGAAGCCCGGATCGACCGGCGGCAGCATCCCAAGCGCGTTGACCTGCTCGTCGACGTAAACCTGGTCGAGCGTGTTGATCACGCTGGCGGGCACCCCAGCCTCGCGCAACAGCTCCATCAGGCGCGCAGCCGTGAGTTTACGTGTTTCGTGCTCCAGAATTTCGTGCAATTCCACGCGGCGTGGCACGCGAACGGCGTTGGTGAGGAAACGCGGGTCCCGGGGGACCTCGGAACGATGCAGGGCCTCGCACAGTTTGCCGAACAAGCGGTCGTTGCCGGCGGCGATCTGAATCCAGCCGTCGGCGGTCTGAAAGGCCTCGTAGGGCGCCGCGGCGGGCGAAGTCGAGCCGGCGGGGCCGGGCACCTCGCCGGTCGCCTGATACGCGGTCATCGCCAACGTGGTCCAGGCGACGCCGGTCTCGAGCAGGCTGGTCGCGACCTTGGCGCCCTTGCCGGTTTTGATGCGCTCGATTACCGCCGCCAGAATCCCGGTGAAGAGCCAGAGGCCCGAGCCCATATCGATAATCGGCACCACGACCCGCGCGGGCGGCGCCCCCGGATGGCCATTCATGCTGATAATGCCCGAATAGGCCTGGCCGAGCGGGTCGTAGCCGGGCAGGCTGCGCAGGGGACCCTGCTCGCCGAAGCCACTGATCGATCCGTAGATGAGCCGCGGGTTATCGCGCGACAAATCGTCGTAGCCGAAGCCGCGCGCCTCGGCGCTGCCGGGCTTCATCGCGTGCACGAAGATGTCGGCCTTGCGCGACAGGCGTTGGACGATTTCGCGGCCGCGCGCGTCGTCGAGATCGACGCAGACGCTGCGCTTGTTGCGATTGTACGCGAGATAGACGGCCGCCTCACCGTGCCATTGCGGTGCGAAGCCGCGCGCGTCGTCACCCGTGCCGGGGCGCTCGATTTTGATCACGTCGGCGCCGAAGTCGCCGAGCAATTCCGCGCAAAAGGATCCGGCGATGTTCTGTGTCAGGTCGACTACGACGAGGCCGTCCAGGGTCAATGGCATGAAGTTTCTCCGCGTTTGCGTTTATCGCTCAGGTTTTAGCAGAACAGCGAAAAATGTAACTATCGTCACGGAGTTTAGCGACTGATGAGCTACTGCACGCTTGCCCCCGACCATCCGCAACACGGACCCTACCACGCCGAGGAATATGGCTTCCCGATCGCCGACGAGTCGGCGCTGTTCGAGCGGCTGGTGCTCGAGATGAATCAGGCCGGGCTCTCATGGCTGACGATCCTCAAGAAGCGCGCGAATTTCCGCGCGGCCTACGACGAGTTTGTCGTCGACCGCGTCGCGAATTACGGCGCGGCCGAGCGCGCGCGACTGCTCGCCGACCCGGGGATCATCCGCAATCGGCTCAAGGTTGACGCCGCGATCGCGAACGCGCGCCGGATCGTCGCGATCCGGGCAAGCCACGGCTCATTCGCGGCCTGGCTCGACAGCCACCATCCGCTGGCCAAGCCCGCGTGGGTCAAGTTATTCAAGCAAACCTTTAACTTCACCGGCGGCGAGATCACCGGGGAGTTCCTCCTGAGCACCGGCTATCTGCCCGGCGCTCACGAGGAGAGCTGCCCCGTCTACAAGAAGATCGCGCGGCTCAAGCCGCCCTGGATGAGGACCCCGGGCGCCCGTCCGCGCGCGCGATGAGTTGCTACTGCGCCGAGTAGCCGCCGTCGACCGGCAGTTCGGCGCCCGTGACGAAGGACGCGTCGTCACTGGCGAGGAACAGCACGCACCAGCCGACCTCTTCGGGCTTGGCGCCGCGACCCATCGGCGTGAGTTCGAGTATCGGTTTTAGATCGTCCGGCTGGGAGAGCGCCTCCTCGACCATCGGGGTCAGAATCAGGCCCGGATGAATCGAATTGACGCGAATCTTCTCCGGTGCGTATTGCACCGCGGCGGCCTTGGTGAGGAGCCGCACGGCGCCCTTGGTCCCGTGATAGGCGGTCGAGCCGGCCGAGCCGATCAGGCCGAAGATCGACGAGATATTGATAATCGAACCGCCGCCGCGCTTGCGCATCGCGGGAATGGCGCTCTTCATGCCCAGCCAGACGCCCTTCTGGTTAACGTTGACCACGGCGTCCCACTCCTCCTCGGAGGTCTGCTCAAGCCCCTTCATGTTGGCGATACCGGCGTTGTTGACGAGGATGTCGAGGCCGCCAAACTCCCGGTCGCAGAGCTCGACCGCGCTGCGCCAGTCGGCCGCGCGCGTCACGTCGAGACGGACCGCCCGCGCGACGGTGGCGCCGGCCTTCGCATTGATGCCGTCGGCGGTGGCCTTCAGGAGGTCGTCGCGGACGTCGCCGATTACGACCTTGGCGCCTTCGCCGGCAAACAGCCGCGCCTCCGCCGCGCCCTGTCCACGCGCCCCGCCCGAGATGAGCGCTACTTTGCCTTTTAATCGATCCATATGGTTTGCCTCGCTAATTCTGACTGCTGCTTGATGTCACATCCGGGAGCCGCGTACCGAAGAGTACCGCTCTTCGGCTCAACGCAATTGAGAACGGTCCCCGATTGCGCTTAATTGCATATTCCCCGGAGAGTAACAATGAAATATTCGACGATACTGTACGAAAAGCAGGGCGCGGTCGCCAAAGTCATCACTAACCGGCCACATTACAAAAATGCGCAATCGCGCCTGATGATCGAGGAGATGGACGACGCTTTCACTGCCGCCAACGCCGACGACGACGTGCGCGTGATCATCCTCGCGGCGGCGGGCGACACCTTCTCGTCCGGCCACGATATCGGTACTCCGGAAGAAAAGGAGGACATGCGGCGGCGGCCGTTTCCCAAGGGCGTGCGCGGCGAGTACGCGCTCTCCCGCTACCTGTTCCTCGACACGACGCTGCGCTGGCGCGACCTCGACAAACCCACGATCGCGCAGGTGCAGGGGATGTGCATTTTTGGCGGCTGGATGTTCGCCGCGGCGATGGACCTCGTCGTCGCCTCCGCCGACGCCCAGTTCCTGCCGGCCCTGATGCAGTACTTTTCGATCCCCTGGGATATCCCGATCCGCAAGGCCAAGGAGGCGATGTTCCGCAGCCGCTTTATCGGCGCCGAGGAGGCGTGCAACTTGGGCTTCGTCAACCTGGTCGTGCCGCGCGAGCGGCTCGAGGAGGAGACGATGGCGCTCGCGAATGAGATTGCGGAGAACGATCCGTTCACGCTCCGGATGGTGAAGTGGGCCGCGAATTCCGCGCAGGATGCGATGGGTTTCAGTAACTCCATCCGCAATGCCCATTCGCACTATATGGTCCACGGCCTCGATACCTTTACGAAAGATAAGCTCGAAGGTAGGGGCTTCCCCAAGGTGATGCCGGGCGTCACGAAAGCACTCAAGACGCCGAAGAAGTAGTATTCAGCGTGATGTGACTCGTCGCAGTCGGGGAGGCGCGTTCAGTTCGTCGAGCAGGGCCTTGGCTTCCTTGAGATCGCGCGTGTCGAAGCCCTCGGTGAACCAAGCGTAGATTTCAGCGAGCATCGTGAGCGCCTCGTCGCGACGGCCCTGTTTCGCGAGCAGCCGCGCGAGATGCGTGGTCGCAGTCAACTCGAATGCTTTCGCGCTCTGACGTCGCGCTACATCGATTGCGGTCCGGAAGCATCGTTCGGCTTCCGCGTCGTTCGATCCGTCCACCATCAAAAGCAATTCGCCCCTTAACTGGAGCAATTCTCCATCGAAGGCAAATCGGCCCCGCGCCGCAGCTAGCGCCCGAACCTTACTCAATTTCCGCGAGGCCCTCTTCCGGGTGCCCCGTTTTCCGATGCGCGTGAGCCAGCCGAAAGCGTTCGAGCTTCGCATCCATCTTGGGATCGGCGCTAAGTTGGTCGAGGCTAAGCCGTATGCGAGACAAACCCTCGTCGACCTTGCCTTGCTCGACGAGTGCCCAACCTATCCGGTTGTTTCCCCACGCCTCGACGCCGCTAAAACCGTGCTGTTGCGCAATTGCGATCATCTGCGCGAGCAAGTCTTCGCCAGCGCCAAATTCCCCACGCTCACAGCGAATAATGCCCCCATGACCGAGGACGGCCGCGAGGGTGTACGGATGAGACAGCTCTTGAGCGAGCGCGAGGCCTTTGTCAAACGTTTTTAGCGCCTGGTCGGAATATCCGAGAAAATGGAGTGCGTGCGCTAAGAAGCTCATTCCTGTCGCACCCGGATCCTGAACATAACCGTACCGGCGGCCTCGGTCATAGAGTTCGACCACCCGTTCAAGGCTGTCGCGAGCGAGAGCGAAGTCCCCCGAATTTAGCTGCGCGGTGCCAAGCGCGTAATGAGCCCACATGAGTTCCCGACTTGATTGGCTCTTCTTCGCTAGCCGCATCATCTGTTCCGCCAGATCACGGGCGATGATAAAATCGTCTCGGTTGAAGTAAATAGAAGAGAGTCCACCAAGCACGGCAAACAACTCCGGGATGTCGCCCAGGCTTTGGCATAATTCGCGCGCCCGAGTGCAGGCCGTTTCTACCTCCGACACGCTTAAACCCTTGGAGGCGCTCAGCGGGCCTGCCATGTTGAGGTGTAGCTTGAGTTCCTGGCGCGATCGTTCGGGACCGTGCGCCAAACGTTTGAGTGCCTCTAGTCCTCTTCGAAGGTAGTGAATCGCCGCTTCATACGCGCCTTGCGCCGTCGCACGCCGCGCGGCGGCTTTCAGCCACTTGAGGGTTCGCTTGGCCTCGGCGCCAGCGCCGGCTTCCCATAAGTGATGCGCGAGGTCGTCGGTCCAGTCTTCCAAGGTGTCTGGATAAAGCTGCTCGATGGCATCGGCAATCTGCCGATGGAACTGCTGACGGCGGATCGCTGAAAGCTCGCTCATTACCCCCTGGCGAATAAGTTCGTGCTTAAAGTTAAAGCGCGTGTCTGGATATTCCAGAGTCGAGGTAAGTAGCCCCGCACGTTCTGCCTCCTCGACATGATCACGCAACAAGTCAGGAACGGTACGAGTAGCGGCCTCCAGCATCGCAAAGGAAAAAGAGCGACCAATCACGGCGGCCGCGGCGAGCACGTCTCGTGTTGCATCACTGACCCGGCCCAACCGCCGCCCGATGATTGGGCGCAGGCTGTGCGGCAGGTCACGCAGCTCCGGCGTGAGTTCATCACGAATCGTGTGATCGAACTCGCCAAGCTCGCCCCGTTCGGCGAGATGCCGGAACAATTCACCGATCCAGAATGGGTTACCGTCCGCAGTCTTGTGCAGCAAATTGACCAGCGCCGGCGATGCTTCGCGTCCGCCGAGGGAGCTAAGCATTGCGGCAACTGCCTGCTGCGGAAACCGATGAAGGCTCACCTGCGCAGCCAACCGGAGCCGAGTCAGCTCTTCCAGCGTGGGAGCATAGGGCTTGCCGTACCGATGCGTTCCGACGATCAGAACGGGAATTTTCTGCACCGTACGCGCGAGGTGATCGAGCAGCGACAGCGTTCCTTGATCCGCCCAATGCAAATCTTCCAGCAGCAGGAAAAGCGGGGTTGCCGCCGCCATCCGGGTGAGCAGCCCGCCAACGGCGTTGAACAGCATCCGCTGCGATTGGGACGGCGCCAGCTCCATCGGTGCCGAAATATCGGGAAACAGGCGGCGGAGCTGGGGCAGGAGTCGCGAGATTTCCGCAGCGTCCGCACCCAGCATCTCACGAAAGGCTTCGCGGCGTGACGCACTCTCCAGCGCGGTCTCGAGAATTTCGACAAACGGGACGAACGGGACGGGATCGCCACGATCGTAACAATTGCCAACCAACGTGAACACGCCAACCTGTGCCGCCTCGACGCCGAGTTCCGTCGCGAGCCGTGTCTTGCCGATACCCGCGACTCCACCAATCAGTACGAACCCACCCACGCCATGGCGGAGTTGGTCGAGATGGCGCCGCAGCTCGCTGATCTCGGCTTCCCTGCCGACGAGCGGTGGGAGCGCTGGTGCTTGCGGACGGTGTGCCGGTGACACCGCTGTCACCTGAGTCACTGGTGCGATGAAGCGATAGCCCCGTTTGTGGACGGTCTCGATGATGCTTGGTTGCCGGGCGTCGTCGCCCAAAACTTTGCGCAGCTCGGCGACGCAGATCGATGGCATCGAATCGCTGACCGCGATATCGGCCCAGACCGCGTCTAGCAATTCCGCCTTGGTGACCAGTTCGCCGGGACGATCAACCAGACAGCGCAGCACTTCAAAGGTCTTCCGCCGCAAGGGGAATTGCGTCTTGCCACTCCATAGCTGCTCGTTCGCCAGGTCGAGGCGAAACGAAGCAAAGATGCGTTGCTGAGCCGCTTGCATATCCTCCCCCCATGTCATCAGCCGTCAGAGTCAAACCAAAATTAAGGACAAATTAAGGAGAATTTAAGGAGAAATTTTAAGACTCCCTAAGTCGCCTAATCTACTCTCCGCTTGTCCCGAGTACCGGTCAAACGGCTCAACGGAGGAAGCGACGTGATTGTTGTATTCTGCATTGGACTGACTATCGGAGCGATCGCTGGAATTTTCGGCCCGCTAGCCGTGGCAGCCTACCTGCAATCACGTCTCGACCCCTTACCGGGTCATCTTCGTGAAGACGAGCAAGCATAGCTGACGTCATTAGCTGATGTGATCGAACAAATTGTTCACTCGGATCGAACGCTCTTCCATTAGAAGAGGCGCAGATCAGCATTAAGGGAGGGGTCTTCTCATGGAATACGGGCGTCGGGGTTTTGATCGGAAGGTTCAACTGGCGCGCGCCGGCTGTGTGGCTCGAAGCGTAAAAAGCATCGGCGGTGGGACTCGACCGCCGCCACGGCTCGGCTGCCCCCTGGCCGCTGCGTCGCCCGCACGAATAACCGTTGCTCGCAACACCGCGCCGGACGGCATCCGGTGGTTGGTCCTTCCTGGGACCAAAAACAACTAACCGTCGGCACAGACTGCCGACAAGGAGATTGCAATGAAGCTCAAAGCTACGTCACGTTTCTTGGGACTCGGCCTGGTTATTCTGACCGCCAGTGCTGGTCTCGCCCACGCGGGGTCAACGACCGCCGTCAGCCCATCCACAACCCCTCCTGTCCCCGCGGTAGCAATTATCACCTGCACCGCAGTCAATGGCGCAGGCGGTGTCTTGGGACAGCCAGTCGTGAACAATGTTGACTTTAGTTTGGGCTTGGTAATCCCGTCCGGTCCCTTCGCCAATGTTCAAACGGGGGTCAATTGCGCCGTCGCGCTGCAAACACTTGCGGAGCTCGGATTTACTCGCCAGGACTCCAACGCAGCTATGTACGCCGGGGCCGGTGATCTCACGAACACGGGCAACGGGGGCGTGATCTTCACCTGGACATACACGCTTCCTAATGAGCAGCCACTGCTATAATCCGCAGGCGCTCTGACTGGCGGCTCCACTTGAGTCTCAGTCCCGAGTGGGTTAACGAGGGGGGTGAGTGAACCGCAATCACTCACTCCCCAATTCATGATCCGTCCATGATCTGAGAAACGAAGGGATCGGGGATCGTGTTGATGATGCGGAGGTGATTACACCAGAGAATTCGTCCGGCTGCGACCGCCCGCAGCGGCCGACCGGGTAATCACAAGGCGGTGAGGCCGCCGTCGACCACGAACTCCGCGCCCGTGCAGTAAGACGAAATCGTCACTCGACAGGAACAGCACGAGATTCGCGACCTCCTCCGTCGAGCTCAAAGTGCAGAGAGCGTAGGCGACGGCGGAACCGGACCGCCACGACGGCTCGGCTACACTGTGGGCTTGCACCGCTCGCACGAATAACCGTTGCGCAACTAACCGTAAACTCAGAGGAAAGGAGAGAACAACTTCTCAGTGTGACGCGTGAGCAAGATGGTGGATGCCCCTCCAGTGTTCGACGTCTCCCGTAGTCTCTGCCTCTATATAGCGATCCGCGGATTTGCGATCGGCGATGAACGAACAAATTGTTCGATCGTTTGTTACAGCTTATGTACTGAGACACCGCACAGGAGGTTTGCGAAACATGATTACTTAACCGCCGGCATTGCAGACATCGGATTGCTCGTGCCGAAGTGGCGGAGCAGTCAAACGGAAATTCCGATTCGTAATCCACAGAGAAAAGGAGTCGAGTTATGAAGCGAATCATCAATGCGAAAGCCGCGATCGGCCTGTTGGGCGCGAGTCTGATGCTGGCGGCGCCCGCCATGGCCAATCCCAAAAAGTGCTCGCTCGCTACCTTCCAAGGTAGTTACGGGGCCACCATTACGGGAACGGCCGGCGGGCTTCCCTTTGCCGAACTGGATCTTGTCAGTGCGGACGGCAAAGGCAATGTTTCCGGCAGCGGGACAGAGAGTTATAATGGTGTGATTACCCCGGTGACCTTCACTTTCACCTACACCCTCGCCGCTGATTGCGAAGGCTCCGCCGTTTTCAGCAACGGGGTCACCCAAACTTTCATCATCACGACAGACGGCAGCGATATCCAGTTCATCGCGACCAACAACCCCGCCGCACAGATCGTCGGCCAGGCCAAGCAGCTGGCGAACTAGTGGTTAGACGATGCCGCTCTTGACGCCGGTAAGGGGTTCCACGGAATGACAAGGGCGCGAGGATGAGATCCTCGCGCCCATAGCAAATTCTTCCCGCAACGCTCCAAGCGGTGCCTATTAATTCCGACAAGCGACGGAAGCTTGTCGCTCAAATGGCGGTCAGGCCGCCGTCGACGATAAATTCCGCGCCAGTGCAGTAAGACGAGTCGTCGCTCGCGAGAAACAGGACGAGATTCGCGACGTCTTCGGGTGTGCCCTCGCGGCGGAGCGGCACCATCCGGTTGAACGCGGCGCGTTGCCCGGCCGGCACGATATCAATCATCTGGGTATTGATAATCCCCGGATGGACCGAATTGACCCGGACCTTTTCCGGTCCGAACTCGACCGCCGCCTGCTTGGTGAGCAACCGCACCGCGCCCTTCGTTCCGTGATAGGCGGTCGAGCCGGTCGAACCGGTCAGCCCGGCGACGGACGAGATATTGACGATCGCGCCGCCACCGCGCTTGCGCATCGCGGGGACGCAAGCCTTCATCCCGAGCCATACGCCCTTCTGGTTGATATTGACGATCGAGTCCCAGAGTTCCTCGCTGGTGTCTTCGAGGCCCGACATGTTGAAGATGCCGGCGTTGTTCACGAGGATATCGAGTCCGCCGAAGTGGCTGACGCAACTGTCCACCGCCATCCGCCAATCGGCCGCCCGGGTGACGTCGAGATGGATCGCGAGCGCGACGCTCCCGCCGGCCGCGCGATTGATCGCGTCGGCGGTCTCCTTGCAGAGATCATCGCGGACGTCGCCAATCACGACCTTGGCGCCCTCGCGCACGAACAGCCGGGCCTCGGCGGCGCCCTGGCCGCGCGCCCCGCCGGAAATCAGCGCCACTTTGCCTTTGATTCGATCCATCTTCGATCACCTCGTCACGGTGCGGTCTGCGGATTCCGCCGATCCTGCCCTTGCATAGCAAGGCCGCGTCGCGATCACCAACCGCGCCAGTGCGAAGCGTCCGGGACCCCGGGATTCCTCGCGCGCCAGGCAAGAAAGACGCGCGGGAATGACAGCAGCGGAGAGCCCAAATGATCAAATTACCAAAGTGTGAGTTGCATGCCGCGGCATCTCCGCGCCGCGCGAAGTTTGCGCTAGGCTGCGCGGCATGCCTTCGCTCGAGTGGAACCGGCAGTGGGGAGAGGCCTTCCGCAAGTTCAGGGAGCGCCATCCCGACCGCCTTTACGGTGATGAATGGGGCGATCCGGAACTGCGCGGCTGGCGTTACATGCTCCATCGCGTGTGGCATCGCGGCGTTAGTCCCGGCCCGCTGCACAAGGTGGTGGATCTGTATATTCGGCCGTATCTGGCGCCCGACGCGACCGTCGTCGAGATCGGCTGCGGCGGCGGCCGCTGGACCCGTTACCTCGTCGGCGCGCGGAAACTAATCGCTGTGGATATCAGCCCGGTTTTCTTCGCGCCGCTGCGGGCGCGGTTTCCGCAAGCCAACCTCGAGTTCTATCAATCGAGCGGCTTCGAGCTGCGCGGTATCGCCGACGCGTCGGTCGACTACGTCTTCAGCTTCGGCACGTTCGTGCATATCGAGCCCGAGGGTATCGCGGCATATCTGGCCGAGATTCAGCGGGTGCTGCGAGTTGGCGGACTCGCCGTGATCCAGTACGCGGCGAAGGAAAAGCCCGCCGCGCGCGACAAGCGGACCTTCTCGGCGATGACGGCGGAACGGATGGCCGCGATGACGCCGCTGCCGCTGATCGTGCACGATACGCGGCTGTTGAATCACAGCAATATCGCGGTCCTCAAGAAGTAAGCGAGCGTTATCGCGGCGCGCCGGCGCGGGGTGGCAGCCAAGCCTCACCCGCGCGCGCGATGCTCGCACGATCCTTCGGCCAAGAGGCCTCAAGGACAGGCTCTCTCCCTGGTCAGGGCGAGGCGTACGCAAAGAGCGCCAGCGATATTCATCCAGCTTGGGGTATAGCATCAGCTGGAAAGGCGACGGCTGGCGATCGCTGCGCCCGCCGAAGCCGCTCATTCGAGGCACGCATGGTCAGAATTCTTTTTGCGGAGTGATGCATTTGCCGGTTTCCCCAACTGTTTTGGCGCAAACGTACGCGCTCGCGGCGGAAAGTGTCACGCGCCTGTGAAATATTTCTTACGTAGGGGCTTGAACTGGGCGAAATCTTTCTTCAGTATAAGCGCTCGCTGCACTCCCGACTTCGAGCTTCGCGGTCGTTCTCCTGAAGTGATTCTGCGACCACCGCACGCGTTCTCGTGATGAGGATGAGTTGGACTCCTCGGAATGGGTGTGGAGAGTTTTTGAAAGGTTAGCCGGGTCGCGATTGACAGGCGGACCGTGTAGCGATAGAGTTGGAGTTCGCGCCCGAAAGGGCTGGGTCTTTGAAAACTGAATAGTAGTGCATGCCTTTAATCGGGCGGCGGGGGATCGACGAGATCCAAAGCCCGTTCCGATTTCTTGGTTTTGATTAGCGGTCAGTCCACCGGTTTGGCGCGTTAGCCCGCGCCGACCGGATGAGATAGATGAGCTTATATGGAGAGTTTGATCCTGGCTCAGAACGAACGCTGGCGGCGTGCCTGAGACATGCAAGTCGTGGGAGAAAGTCGGGGCAACTCGGCGAGTAAACCGGCGCACGGGTGAGTAACACGTGGACAACCTGCCTTGGAGTCTGGGATAACCCGTCGAAAGACGGACTAATACTGGATAAGACCACGGGAAGTTCGCTTCCTGAGGTAAAAGGTGGCCTCTGCTTTTGCAAGCTATTACTTCGAGAGGGGTCCGCGTCCTATCAGCTTGTTGGTGAGGTAACGGCTCACCAAGGCGAAGACGGGTAGCTGGTCTGAGAGGATGGTCAGCCACACTGGGACTGAGACACGGCCCAGAGTCCTACGGGATGCAGCAGTCAGGAATATTGCGCAATGGAGGAAACTCTGACGCAGCGACGCCGCGT
>JBKQPD010000295.1:0-2834 GCA_052145175.1 Binataceae bacterium (SeqCode)
TGAATAGTCGCCAGTGAACCCGTAGCGCTTCCCTGATGGCGCGCCGCATGTCGTTCAGCGGAACACCAACGGAGTTCACCTGATCTCTGCTTGAGCTTGACATGTCAAAATCTCCGCTCACGGAACCTTTGCGATGACATCGCGCAGTTCGGCTGGTCTTGGGCTGTCGTTGCAACGCTCAGCATGACGGAATTGGCGAAGGGTTTTCTTGGCACGACCCTACGCCCTTGGCGTATAGGCAACAGATGAACGTTGCGGGCCGCTTCTTCAGCCCGCCTTACTTCTGTCGGCGGCTTGCGCCGCATCTGCGTCATTTCGTGCAACGAGAGCTTCGACCGTCGCTCTTGCGGCTTCGTCGACTGCCGCCGCGGCGATGTCCCTCGCCACACTGGCATAGCCCCCCGCGCTGTCGGCGTAGTCGGCAAGTTTCTTCACCTGCCGCTGGGCCTTCCACTCGGCGATCTTTTCGCTGGTGACCGTCTTCTTCTCTTCGATCCACGCTTTCGCTTTTGCTTCGGATGCTTTGATCTGGGCTTGCTGCGCCTTCGCCTTGTTCTCGAGCTCGATCAGGTGCGCCTTCGCGTCATCCTTGGCCTTTTGGCCAGCATTCTTGGCGCTTGCCTTTAGATCTTTGAGATGCTTGTCCGCCTCATCGATCTTAACGCGGAGTTCATTACAAAACTTGTTGAATTCACTCATAATGCGCCTCCCAAAGTCGACACAAAAGCAATTAGATACCGGCGCGGTTGATCGTGTATTGATTCGGCACAAATCTGAGCAAATTTCCTATGAAACAGGTTGTCGACACCTACTTCACCGCAAGCGTGGCGGCGATTCGACCCGATGACCACAACCCAAGTGCCATCCATGGTGGAAGGCGACGGTCCGTTGGCGACTAGATCAAACTTGGTTTGCGCGTCCTCATGTGGCAAAGCCGGGCGCCAGATTGGGGAGCAATTTGGCCATTTTTCTCAAATTCTGTGCGGTGGCGGCCAATAGGAACTCATCTCTGGCTCCATTCAGGCCGCACAACCGAAATCGGTCGAGTTTGAGGGTGCGATTGAGCGAACAGCATCTCGACCTTTTTTCGCTCCCGGCGGGAGACGATGTAAACCTCTGTTTTGGCGATGGCGCGGGCCACATCGCGAGCGGCGTCGTGGACGGAGGGCGAGATCTTGCACGCCTCAGTGTTCGGGCAGTATTTGGCTTTTAGCTAACGCGCAGGCGTCCCAGTCGAATTTGCCGTCAAACAGCGGACGCCGGAGCCCGTGATGAATAGGATGGGCAAGGCGTCTCCTGAGGCGATCGGCCCAGCCGGCGCGGCCAGCTCGTGTTGCCGCGATGTCACGCCTGCTGTTCTTTCTGAGCGCAGCAGAGCGTCATCGAGATTCTGCCTCAATCTGACCCGCAGCGTCTGCGACAACAGCGATCGTCTGGCGGCCAACGGGGCAAATCGCCGCTGTGCGAGGTCGGCGAGCGGGCGGCGGGGATTGGGCTGTTGCGGCCTGGCGCGCTCCATTTGTTAACCGGCGGACAAACCGCAGCGTTTGGGAAGAAGCGAAAAGAGCAATGGGGCGCCTTCTGCTATGCTTGATTGTTCTCGCGCTGGGTGGCTGCGCCGGCGCGCCGGTCATGTCGGATTTCGCCGAAGCTCCTGGCGGGGCCGCGTCGGGCGACGTGTCAGCGTTTTCTGATTTGCTCGAGGTGAATAGGGGGAGCACGGTCGTCTTCGTGCACGGCATTGGCGACACGTGCCCCGGATATGCGCTTGACCCCACATTTGGCTGGCTAAGCAACGCGACTGCGGCCTCGCTGGGCCTCACAGTAAGCGATCCCAACGAACAGGTGACCCCCGTCGACATTCCCATTTCCGAGTTCCTCAAGGATCATGAGGCGGATCCGAATTTCAAGCTAACCTATATCACGCGGCACTACACTTATTCCGACAGGAACGGCCAGCATCGCATACGCGCCGTCGAAATCACATGGTCGCAGCTGACGCAGTGGTTAAAGACGACGCAGCTTGGTTTCGACTTGACCGGGCCGGTCAGCCCGCCGCCGTCGGAGGTAAGCACATGCCCGTCCCCCATCCCCGCAAACGACATGAAGCCGCCGGCGAGGGAATTCCTGAACAGACCTCTGAAAGAGGGACTTATCGATCGGAACATGGCGGATGCCGTGCTCTATATCGGCCTATACGGAAAGGTCATGCGCCGGGGCGTGGCTGAGACACTATGCCGGGCCCTAGGGGGAGCGGCGGACGTCGATCATAATGGGAAGCTGACCGGCAATCTATGTCATTGGCCGTCGACGCCGGCGAATGAGTCCTTTCTCTTCATCACGCATAGCCTGGGCGGGCGCCTGCTTTACGATACGCTGCTCGGATTGAGCGGGAAGGACGTCAACCCGAGCCCGCATGAATACGATCACGCATTCACGAATGCCGAGGTGGCGCGTTCGAAGGGCTTTGTGCTCGATCTCGCGTTGAAAAGCAGGGGGGCCTACATGATGGCGAACCAGCTTGCGTTCCTCGGTCTCGCCGACGTGGACGAAAATCATTTTTCGACGACTGGGCCGGTCCCGGCGCTGCGGAGCGTCGCAGAGTTCGGAAAATTGCGAATGCGGGCGGCGCAGGAGAATGTTGCAAGGAATCGCAATGCTGGCGAGCCCGCTGTCCTGCCAGTGGTCGCCTTCAGCGACACCAATGATCTGTTGAGCTGGAGCATTCCGAGATGGTACCAGCCCGCGATCAAGGTGACCAACGTCTATGTGCAAAACAGCGTTCACTGGCTAGGGGCGTTTGAGGACCCGGGCGCCGCGCATCTTGACTACCC